>NZ_JBYSWF010000015.1:0-105089 GCF_058780865.1 Pseudomonas sp. GP01-A4 | reverse complement strand
GCCTTAAACTCTTTCACGCCCCTCTGAGTGAACCACAGACGGAGTCAAAAAAATTCGACAGCCAGTTTGACTAACCGCCAACGGCGCCGCATTTGAGATGCCAGCTAATCTAGCCGTTAGCTTCGATGCGTAAACAAAAATATCCAATCGCTGCTACACAGTCTTTAGATCGTTTATGGCTAGCTTCCACTAGTGGCAAAAAATCCAAAAACATCAATGGCTTAGATATCACATTAAAGGTTATGAAAGAAAAATAGCCTGCTTCGGAGCTTTCACAAACACAAAATTTATACCGTTTCACCAAACGCATAAATTACGAAATTGTAATGATTCCCTCACCCTGCTGTTAGCTTCAAAATCCTAAACTATCAAACCACAAAGGCTGCTAGTTAAGCAGACCTAGTAAACATCGAGGGCACAATGAAATTCATAAAACTCCTCTCTATTGGTATCGTACTGACTGGATTTATGAGTTCCGCTTTTGCTGAAGACGGTTTCGAGCGAACCAAAAATTTCAAAGATAACTTCCGAGCCGAGCAAGCTCGTCTATGGGGTCCTGATGTATCGGAGAAAAGTAAGCAGAAAATTGCTCAAGAAAAACAGAAAGAACCTAAGGGCATTAGCAGCAAGTCGACAACTAAGAGACAGTAAAAAACAATTAACACGATCAAAGCCATCGACAAAAAGCCAGATTAATATCTGGCTTTTTAGCAACCTCTCCCTAATTGTACTTATTAAATAATTTTTCAGCATCAAAGATAAATCCTGAGATGGATTATTCACTTTAAACTGAAAAGCAGCTAGAAATTTAAATACTCTCTTCGCCGGGCTCTTACTTTCAACGGGAGCCAGTAGCACTATCTCCTAGAATATTTTCACCATCCTGTGCAGTGTCCTTCCAGCGGCATAGAAGCAGTTGGCTCGCGTTCGTTTCAGTGATTATTTTGCAACCAACGTCTACAGGTAGATCAGAATCGCTGTCGCGCAAACGCCTGGAAAGGTAGAACGATCTGTCGCGAGGCCACTTGTCAGGATCTTTGATGCTTTTGGACATTCCCCGGCTATAAAACTCCGACGAATACGAGCGGCGGCCAGGATAAATCAGGGGGCCCGATTGAGACGACTGCACATCCAGCCAGGCCTGCACTAAATCTCGCTGGTTCTGAGGACGATCCTCAAGCACACCGTTATAGATAATACCGGCGCCCGCGACTGGCAGCATCAGAGCGCTCGCTGCAGCAGCCCAAGCAGTCTTTCTGCCCACTTCGCTGATACATTCGGCAAGGAGTAGCGTCCATGCAGGCAGAGCAGGAAGAAGATAGGTCCAGAGAATGTTACCAGAGAAAGTAAAGAAAACAGGTGTCGCCAATGCCCAAAGCCAAAGGTATACATCGAAGCGCTGCATCGTCCCACGCCTGCTAATAACGAGGGGTAGAAAGAAAGTCCAAGGAAGCAACGCTAAGCCAAGCTGAATCCATATGGTGCCGTAGGGCTTGGCGTGAGCACTCCCGTAGAGATCCCCGGCCCAATCACTTACAACATATCGGCTCCAGTGCTCGCCGACAAAAAAATACTCAAGGAAACCCGGCGTCTTCATTTCGGCTGCAATGTACCAAGGCACTGATATACCTAACATGAGAGCAATCCCCGTTACCCAAGGAAGCCTCAATACCCGATTCCATTGCTTGTAGATGACGATCCAAAAAAATGCTGGCGCGCCCATCAGTACCAAGGTCAGTGGCCCTTTAGCAAGCAGGCCCAAGCCGAGAGCTAAGAACATAAGGTAGGCATCCCCTTTGCCTGCGCACTTCATCCAACGCCAGAAACCATAGCTGGCCAACAGGATCGAGAACGATAAAACGGGGTCAGTCAGCACAACACCACTGGACACCAAGCCCAGCGCCGTGCCGGAAAAGATGATGGCTGCCCAAATGCCCGCCTTGCGCGATACCTCCTGTGTCGCGAGCCTGATGATGATGAAGCAGCTTGCCAAGTGGAGAAACCAGGCTGGGAATCGAGCAGCAAACTCATTGGTGCCGAATACCGTCATGCTCGCCGCTTGGGTCCAGAAAGACAGCGGTGGCTTGCCCCAAAATGGAACTCCGTAATCGAACATCGGAGTCACCCAGTCACTCAGTTCAACCATCTTGCGTGCCATTTCAGCGTAGCGTGCTTCAGAGGTATCCATCAGGGGATATACGCCCAGCCCCAGGAGACGCAAAAGCAGAATCGAACTCAGGATGAACCACAATGTTCGCTCGCTTTTCAAATTCAGCATTTCTTACCCTCGAGTGAGGAAGCCGGAGGATGAATAGTCATGGGTCGCGCTTCATTATTACTATTTAGAAAATAAAGGGGGCGGCGTTTGACCTCCGCGAGCGTTACGCCTACGTACTCGCCCACCAGTGCAACACCCACGCACATGAATGAAGCAATTCCGACAAGCAGGTGATGGATGTCAAAGGAGCCTGCTACCAGTACTGCGAGCAGGTAGCAGATGCTGGAGACAAAGAAACTGAAGCTAATGAGACTGAATATACGAAGCGGCTTGCGGGAGAAGCTGAGAATACTTTCGATGGCTAGGTCCAGCAGGCTAGCGGCGTTCCACTTGGTATTGCCGGCATGACGGGAAGTGCGATTGTAGGGTAACTCAATGGTGCGAAAGCCTACCCAGCCGATCAAACCCTTAAGAATTCTGGAGCGTTCGTCCAGCGCTCTTAAGGCGGCCAATGGAGCAGGACCAATCAGACGGAAGTCACTGACATCCACCGGAAGATCAACTTTCTCCACCAGGCGCTGCATGATCCAGTAATAGCTACGTGCACTCGTGCGTTTTAGCCAGGAGTCGCCAGTTCGCAAGTCGCGTTGCATGTTCACAACGTCGTAACCCATCTGCCAATGATATACCATACTCGAGATGAGTTCAGGTGGATCCTGAAGGTCGACATCAATGAAGATCAATGCGCTACCGCGTGCATGGTCGATCCCTGCACTTAACGCAGCCTCTTTTCCGAAGTTCCGACTTAGGAACAGGCATCGTACATTTGATCCATCTTGATAGTGTCGAAGTAGGTCTGCAGTTTGATCGCTACTACCATCGTCGACATAGAGAATCTCGCACGAAACAGGCAGGCGCTTTACAACTCTGGTGATGCGCTTGTGAAATTCCGGAATGGTTTGCTCTTCTTGAAAGCAAGGAACCACTATTGTTAACAAGGGGTCAGCGCGTTCGGAAAGCCGATGTGATGTCCGCATGATTGAATGTCCAGAAACGATGCGCAGTGAATCCGAGCGCAGTTAGGGTTAAAGTCACTAAAATCTGAGAGACAAGCGGTGAGAGATTGAATTTAATCAGAACCCACATACCTACACCATTACCGATATTAGTTGCCAACGAGACAAGTACAAACCTGATAGGTTGAAGCTTATAAATTCCCGTCGCCACGAAACTGAGCCTTCTATTACCAATATAGCTAATAATAGCGCCTATCACGCCTCCGCCAACGCTGGCTAACACTGGATCAGTAACTCCATTTACAATAAGCAGGAGAAATACAAAATAGTGCCCCCCGGTTGCTACGAATCCAATGCCTAGATAACGAATAAGCAAAGCTATGATCGACATGCTTGTATTTTCCATCTACAAAGACTAAACAACCCGAAGTGAAAAAAAAGTGAACTGCATGTAATTTCAGAACTAAATGATGCAGCACCTCGACAATAGCTGTGCCACCCAACAAACACCAAAAAACCCTAATAATAAACTGAACAAATAACTCTAGCATGATCCAGAGATTACAATTCTGATAAGAGCATATACATGATGGCACTTTAGATCTTGGACAATTAAGCACTTTCTCAAAACATGAAAACCAGTAACGACACCAATAATTACACCAATTAAGTATCAACTTACCAACCAGTGATCCATTTTCTCACGAGCGCCCATCAGTTTAAACAAGAAGCAACCTGCTAAACGTACGTGTCGTCGAGCTAAGCCCATATATTCAGTGTTTATTTTTGGTTGGGTAGCAAGCTAGTACGACCCAGAACTTGCTGCCACACCATCGACTTTCGTTTTTCGTTCAAAGCCTGAGGACTCACCTAAAGCAATTATCCGGAGTTAAGTCTTTAAGTAAGCCTAAGCCCCGAGCCAATTATAAACTTTCCAATAAACACCCTTATCAAGCCGCACTTCGACTGAGTCAGTGCTCATGCTTTGCCTGGATGTCACAGAAATCAGTTTTTTTCAAAATTCGCTGCTTCTGAGTGCAAATTCGCCGGCCTAAATTTTTTAGCTGGACTTGACTTACTTTTGGGGAGGGGGGCAAGGACTGACAATCTTTGGTTAAAACATGTCAAGGACCATAGAAAACGCCAGGCATCGCCTGGCGTTTTTCTATGGCCTCTAAAAATCCTATCGATGCATTCAATTTTTGTTGTTGACACATTGGGAAAACAAAGAATAACGAATCGTATTAAGCTCACCCCGCGAGTCTTCGTAGGTCATCAACCGTTGATACACCTCGCAAGTACGGGGATCCTGGGACTGACGCACAAATTTTGCAACATCAATCTTCATTCCATACTTGTAGTCCTGAATCTCTGGTATTGGCTTATTATTTTTCGCCGCATAGCTAGCCACGGCGTTCTGATGTTCCTGAATATATTGCAACTGCTTCTTTTCGGAAAACGTAGTAGCTTGTGAAACTATAGGCAAAACAGCTAGGGCTGCCGCAATGATAAGCTTTTTCATAAGGTCCTCTCAATATCAATCTTATTGGGAGTAACCTTATCAACTCACAGGCATCACCGGCATGACGGTAAACTTACAATTTTGAAAGGTGACAACAATATCCAGAATGAAAAGCCCACAACGTTGCTGTGGGCTTCTGTTATGGGCTATCAGCTACCCGCTTCATCACCATCATCATCTTTGCGGTGTGCCCATTGATACAGAGCAGGAAGCACCAACAGAGTAAGCACGGTAGACGAAAGAATCCCGCCAATCACCACTGTCGCCAGTGGCCGCTGAACTTCAGCACCGGTACCTGTTGCGAGAGCCATCGGGATAAATCCGAGGGATGCGACTAGGGCTGTCATCAGAACGGGCCTTAACCGTGTCAACGCGCCTTCATCTACCGCTTGCCGGAGGGTACGTCCTTCCTCCCGCAGCCCGCGGATAAAAGAAATCATAACCAGGCCGTTTAGAACTGCCACACCGGACAGCGCAATGAAGCCAACTCCCGCCGAGATAGACAGCGGGATATCCCGCAACCACAGTGCAACTACACCGCCGGTGAGTGCGAATGGAATTCCGGTGAAGACCAGCATGCCATCCTTCAAGTTGTTGAACATCAGGAACAGCAGTGTCATGACCAGAAGCAATGCGACTGGAACAACGATCTGCAGACGCTTGGCTGCTGATTGCAACTGCTCAAACTGGCCACCCCAGGTAGTCCAGTAGCCTGCTGGGATCTGCACAGTAGCCAGCGACTTAGTCGCTTCTTCAACGAACGAGCCTAGGTCACGGCCTCGAACGTTTGCACTAACTACTACCAGCCGTTTCCCATTTTCGCGGCTGATCTGGTTCGGGCCCAACTGCAAGTCAAGATTAGCGACTTGGGACAGAGGAATGAACCCTATCTGATTAGCATCCTGAGCAACATTAGCAGGCACAGGAATCAGCAAGCTGGACATACCCGCTACGTCAGTGCGCACGGTCTCAGGCAGTCGCACCACCATATCGAACCGACGATCGCCCTCATACAATGTACCTGCCTGGCGGCCACCCACAGCAATAGCAATTGAGTTTTGCACATCCGCGATGTTCAAACCGTAGCGTGCTGCTTTTTCGCGGTCGATGTTGATGGTTAACACAGGAAGGCCGGAAGTCTGCTCAACCTTGACCTCCGATGAGCCCGGTACCGCTTTAAGCGATGCCGCGATTTTGTTGGCGGTGCTGTTGAGCGCGTCCATGTCATCGCCAAAAACTTTCACCGCAACGTCACTACGCACGCCCGAAATCAGCTCGTTGAAACGCAACTGGATCGGCTGGGACAACTCATAGTTGCTTCCCGGGACACCTGCTGCGGCTTTCTGCACCTCAGCGATCAGCTCATCACGAGGCTTATTGGGATTTGGCCACTGATCCTGAGGCTTAAGCATTATGTAGGCGTCAGAGGCGTTAGGCGGCATTGGATCAGATGCGATTTCTGCAGTACCCGAGCGTGCGAACATCCGCTCTACTTCTGGGACCTGCGCTATTACCGCTTTCTCCAGGCGCTGTTGCATCTCGACGGACTGAGTAAGGCTCGTTCCGGGCACTCGCATAGCCTGCATCGCAAAGTCGCCCTCACTAAGGCTGGGAATGAACTCGCTACCCATACGACTTGCAAGTATACCGCTAAGTACGACCAGAGCTACTGCAGCCGAGAACGCAATGTTCCGGTGCCCAAGAACCCATTGCAGTATCGGCTCATAGCGCTGTCGGGCGGTGCGCATTACCACGCCCTCCTCTTCCTTGACCTTGCCAGTGATGAACATGGCGATAGCAGCAGGAACAAAGGTTACGGAAAGAATCATTGCCCCCAGCAGCGCCATTACGACAGTGAATGCCATGGGGTGGAACATTTTTCCTTCGACGCCGGTTAGGGCGAAGATCGGCAGATACACTACCATGATGATCAACTGGCCAAATATCAGTGGCCGGCGAGCTTCACCTGCAGCGGCAAAGACTTCATGGAAGCGTTCTGCTTTGGTGAGTATGCGACCATGCTTGTGTTGCGCATGAGCCAGTCGGCGGATCGCGTTTTCTACTATAACCACGGCACCATCTACAATAATGCCAAAGTCGAGTGCTCCCAAACTCATTAGGTTTGCACTAACCTTGTTGTTGAACATACCTGTGAAGGTAAATAGCATGGACAGCGGGATCACCATTGCGGTGATCAGTGCTGCGCGGATGTTGCCGAGGAACAAGAAGAGAATAGCAATTACCAGAATCGCGCCTTCCACCAAGTTCTTCTTCACCGTCGCAATGGCTTTTTCAACCAAGTTGGTACGGTCATAAACGGTCACAGCAACCACGCCCTTCGGCAGGGTGCGGTTGATGTCGGTCAATTTGGTGGCCACAGCTTGGGACACTGTACGACTATTTTCACCAATCAGCATAAATACGGTACCGAGTACTACTTCGCGACCATTCTCAGTAGCAGCCCCCGTTCGCAGTTCTTTACCGATGCTGACTTCAGCAACGTTGCTGATGCGAATCGGCGTGCCATCTACACTGGTAATTACGATGTTGGCAATATCTTCGATATTGCTTACCTGACCCGGCGCACGAATGAGCAACTGCTCACCATTACGCTCGATGTAACCGGCGCCCACGTTGGCGTTGTTGCTTTCCAATGCAACTACCAGGTCATTAAGTGTCAGCTTGTAGGTAGCCAACCGCTTCGGGTCCGGCGCAATCAGAAACTGCTTGGCGAAGCCACCGATGGTGTTGATCTCGGCAACACCAGGGACGTTGCGCAGCTGCGGCTTGATAATCCAATCCTGGATCACTCGCAGGTCGGTGGGAGTGTAAGGAGTACCATCTTCTTTGAGTGCGCCATCTTCCGCTTCAACGGTCCACAGGAAGATTTCACCAAGCCCGGTGGATACAGGCCCCATGACGGCCTCGACCCCATCTGGCAACTGTTCCTTTGCAACCTGCAAACGCTCGTTAATGAGTTGGCGGGCAAAAAAGATGTCAGTACCGTCTTTGAAGATCACGGTGACCTGTGACAAGCCGGAGCGAGATAGGGATCGGGTTTGCTGAAGGCCCGGAAGACCGGCCATGGCCGTTTCAACTGGAAACGTGATCCGCTGTTCGGTTTCCAACGGCGAGTAACCAGGGGCGCCAGTGTTAATCTGCACCTGGACGTTTGTGATATCAGGCACCGCATCAATGGGCAGTTTTTGGTAGCTGTAGATACCTATACCGGCCATGATTAGAACTGCGATCATTACTACGATGCGCTGCTCAATGGCGAATCTGATGATACGTTCAAACATAAGAAATCATCCTGTAAATTCGCATCAGTGGCCATGCTCGGCAGACGCTTTGCCAAGCTCAGACTTGAGCGTGAAGCTGCCACTGGTTGCCACTTGGGCACCCGATTGGAGGCCTTCGGTTATTTCCACATAGCCACCGGCACGGCGACCTAGAGTTACCCTGCGAGTGTCGAAGCCCTCAGTGGTCCTCACGAAAACTGCAGTTTTTTCCTCGACGGTCTGCACCGCTGACTCTGGAACAGCTACAGCAACTTGATCAGTTTGTGACGTGACTGCGATGCTCACGAACAGCCCCGGTCGCCAGGCCCCATTGGGATTGGTCAGAGTGACACGGACGGGCGCTGCACGATTCTGCTCGCCCAAAAGGCTGCCTACGTAACCCACCTTGCCCTCGACCTCAGCCTTCATGTCAGGAGAAGAAACCTTTACCGAGCGGCCAGTCACGACCTTTCCGAGATCGCCAGGAGGAACCGCGAAAGTTGCCCACACCTGATTAAGATCGGACAGGATGAAAGCATTGGTTGCCTCGCTGACCACCTCACCGACGGTCAGGTGCTTTTCCACTACAACTGCGTCGAAAGGCGCACGCAGTTCATAGCGGTTACCGCCTGCAGAATTGACCGAAGCGCCGATTGCTCCGACCTTTTGCTTAGCGTTGGCCAGTGATATTTCAGCTTCTTGCAAAGCTTGTCGCGCCTGAAGGTAATCTTGCTCGGCGGAGATTTTGTCCTGCCACAACTGCTTCTCGCGGTCAAAAGTCAAGCGTGCCAACTCAACACGTCGCTGTGCAGCTTGTTGCTCACTGCGCATATCCGAGATCTGTTGACTGGCAATCACCGCAAGGACTTGGCCCTTCTTGACCGACTCGCCCAGGTTCGCCTGAACGCTTTCAACAACTCCAGGAACGCGAGGTACCACATGTGCGGTGTGGTCCTCATCAAACCGTATTTCGCCAGGAAAAGTCACAATAGTGCTAATCTCACGGGGAGCAGCTGCTTCCAGAACGACGCCCGCAGCCTCAATCTGCTCGGCGCTAAGCGTCATCTTGCCCTCTTCCTCATTGGCATTTTCGCTGTGGCCTTCCTCACCGTGACCTTCATCCCCCCCGTCTTTAGCAGGTGCTACAGCAGTTCTCTCATGGCCATCTTCAGTGCCATGTTCGGCCTTACTGACTGGAGGCTGCTCGGAACTGGAGTTCCAGGCGAAACTGCCAAATCCGAGGACTGCCACAGCGATTACCGCGAGCGCGATCTTGCGTTTGTTATCCATTGCTACTCCTGCTGATCTTAGGTACCGGCTTATTCAAAGACGCATACAAGGAAAATGCCTGGCCTGTTCAGCGCGTATTGGCAGTCAAGCCGACGTCGCCATACACCCTTTCCACTTGAGCACGCGCATTGGTCGCAGCCGCCAAAGAGTCGAGGTACTGGCCACGAGCAACTATCAAGGTGCGCTGAGCATCCAGCACTTCGATGAAACCGAATTTGCCCATCTCAAATCCACGAGTTGCGGTATCCACGGCCTGTTGAGCTGAAGGCAGGATCGTCTTGTCATAGGACTCGACCTCCTGCATGGCGGTAGCCCACTGATTCACTGCGGTTTGAGTTTCGGAACGTAGCCTGAGCTCAACAGCGTTTCGCTGGTCTCGGGCCTGATCTGCGCGGCGAGAAGCGGAAAGAATGTTGCCCTGATTGCGATCAAACAGCGGTAAAGGCATCGACAGCCCCACGACATTGACCCTCTCGCGAATAGAGCGGTCGTATTGGCTACCAACACTCACGGTGAGATTCGGGATGCGCTGCGCCTTTTCCGCGCCTAGTGAGGCATCGCTCTTATCTATTTGAGCAAGCGCTTGACGCATATCTGCGGTTTGATCGAGCTTCGCCAGTAATTCTGTAGCTTGCGGCGGCTTGCCGGGAGATAGGTCTGGCGAGTCAAGACGATCAAATGCAGTGACCGAACTGCCTATTAACTGGGCCAATTGCTGGTAAGCCGTTGACTTCAAGGTTTCAGCGCGCCTTACCTGTAACTTGGCTTCAGCCAGTTGCACCTGAGCGCGCGTGGCTTCCACCGGCGAGGACTTACCGGCACGCACCCGTCCATCGACGATGCGCAGACCGCGTTCGGTGAGCTCCAATGATTGTTTTGCCAGATTCAAGCCGGTCTGAGCTCTCAAAGCAGCGTAGTAAGATTGAACAACATCTGCACGAAGGCTATTGACTCGACGGTCCAGCTCTAACTGCGCGACGCTTTGACCGTAGGTTGCAACCTCGACACGAGCACGTCGCTTGCCACCCAACTCTAACGGCTGACTAAGCGCGACAGTCGTCGTGCTGGTATTACGACGGGTGTCTTCTACTTGATAAGAAATTTCAGGATTGGGGATGAGTCCAGCCTGCTTGCGCACTCCTTCAGAGATTCCGATCTCTTGACGTGCTGCTGCAAGATCGGGGTTAGCGTCTATTGCCGTCGAAAGCGCTTCAGCCAGACTGAGACTCTGGGCAAATGCGGCAGGCACCCACAATCCAGACAAGACCATACAGAACACAAAGACTTTCAAAGGAAAGATGGGGGTTTTAGATAAAGCAATGTGATTATACCAGGGCACTTTGATAGTCCTCATGCACAAACTTTGATAAAGCTTGGCGAGAACGCCTAAACAGCTGCCAAGCTCCTCTGGATCAGGTGATGGCACTCTAATCAGCGATCACTATCAGAGGGGTGGCTATAAAATTACAATTTCGTTAGAAACCCTGGGGGGATAGTCGAAATAGAAAGCTTTCAGGCGAAACGCAGGGATTTAGTGAAAAAGATTCTGGAAGCCCTGCAACGGTGGAAATACCTGATAACAGAATTGTAATCACCCCGTCACCGACTCGTTATCTTTGATCTGCAAATATGACCCAGGCGCTATTCTAAGTGCTCCACCGGGCCAAAACAACAGACTATACCCGCGTAGGTAAATCATAATAAAAACTGCCGTAATCAAAGGAGCATCGCATGAGACACAAAGTAACTTTGTATTTGGCTGCGGTTTCAGCTTTTTCTGGAAGCTATGCCCTCACGGCACAAGCGGAAGGTAAACCAGAAGGTTTTATTGAAGGTAGCAGCCTTACTGTTCTAAACCGCAACTTCTATTTCAATCGTGATAATCGTGATGCATCTGCGCCGACTTTCAACAGCGGCAAAGGCAATACCAACGGTTATTCCGAAGCTTGGGCACATGCGATAATCACTAAATTCAACTCTGGTTTTACGCAGGGCACTGTGGGCTTTGGTATAGATGCGTTTGCAATGATTGGCATCAAGCTTGATACTGGTGGCGGGCGCAACGGTGGCCGTAGCAGCTTTGACGTGCTGCCTGTTAACGGTGACGGCGAAGCACGTGATGAATACACTAAGGTGGGTGGAGCAGCGAAGTTTCGGCTGTTTGATACTGTCGTAAAGGTTGGAGATGTTTTCCCCGCAACACCCGTCGTGGCATCGGGAGATTCTCGCTTACTCCCTGAAAGTTTCCGCGGCGTGACGGTCGAAAATAGTAGCATTCAAGGCCTAACCTTGCAGGGTGGTCGACTGCATGCGATGAGCCAGCCTGGTTCCAGCAACTTGAACGATAACTTTGCCACATTTTATGCCGGCCCGGTCAACTCGCCTTGGATTGGGTACGGCGGCGGTGATTACCAAGTCAACGACAACATCACGGTGAGCCTTTACGCCAGCCAATTGAAGGATGTTTGGAATCAATACTATGCCGGTAGCAGCCTCACTTACCCACTCAGCGATGATTTGACGCTTATCGGCGGATTCAACTACTACAAAGCTGTAGATGAAGGCAAGAAGCGCCTGGGCGAATTCGACAACAATATATGGAGCGCCAAGCTCGGCGTCCGGTACGGTGCGCATACTCTTGCACTGTCTCATCAGCGAAACAATGGCGATGACGACTTCGACTACCTTCGTCAATCAGACTCAATCTTCGTTGACAACTCAATACAGTACAGCGACTTCAACTCACCGAAGGAACGCTCTTGGATGCTGCGCTACGACTTGAACATGACCAGCTACGGTATTCCGGGGCTATCGTTCATGACTCGTTATGCCAGAGGTTCTGGTGCAGACTATTCGAACGCCAATCAATTCTATATGCGCACTGATGGTAACGGCGATCCGCTCACGAATCAAAAACGTTGGGAGCGTGATATTGAAGTCAAATACGTCGTACAAACAGGTGCGGCGAAAGATCTTTCCTTGCGATTACGTCAAGCAAATACTCGTGCCACTGCATTCGAATCGGACTTGGATGAAGTACGCCTGATCGTTGAATATCCACTTTCGATACTGTGAGCCCTAAACAAGATCGATTTATTCATGTGACTCGCCTAAAACAAAAATAGCGAGCTTAAAGAATTCACCTTGAGTTGCTTAAATGCTCCTTTGGTAAAAGGTGAATATTTTGCGCCCCCCTGGGGCGCTTTTTTTTACCTAAAATTCGAGTAAATCTTCGAGTACGCGCACCGCGTCCCGATGGAGTTCATGACTGCACCAGTGACCGCCTTCTTCAGCATGAGAAAAATCGCCCTCATCTGCACGGAATAAAATGGCCATAATAAAAAAAACAACCCAACATTTCATAAGGTCAATTCAGCAGTAGAGAAATAACCCGCAACTGGTTGGTCCGAGCCACGATATAATATATCGCGATGTTATCAAGTGTATTGCTCACTGATTACAAGTACGTTATTTAGCCCCCACCCAAGTGGTTTTGAATTATCATTCCTGCCAATGATGACAGCGCATTCGCGTAGTTAAAACAGCTCAGTCATATCGAGACAAAATCCAATGCGAATTCTGGTAATTGAGGACGAAGTAAAAACTGCCGAATATGTGCGCCAAGGCCTTACGGAGAGCGGTTATATCGTGGATTGCGTACATACCGGATACGACGGGCTTTTTCTGGCCAAACAACATATGTACGAGTTAATCATCCTAGATATCAACCTGCCGGAGATGGATGGGTGGCAGGTACTTGAATTGTTGCGAAGAAACAATTGTCTTTGTAGAATTATGATGCTTACTGCTCGAAGTCGCTTGGTTGATAAAATCAGAGGACTAGAGAATGGTGCAGATGATTACCTAATTAAGCCTTTTGAATTCCCGGAACTGCTTGCTCGAGTTCGCGCACTGATGCGCAGGTCTGATAATCCAGCATCTGTTGAGATCATTCGCGTAGCCGATCTGGAGCTGGATCAAAGCCGTCATAGGGCGTTTAGAGACGGTCAGCGTATCGACTTAACAACGAAGGAATTCGCACTTCTGCACTATTTAATGAGAAATACGGGAATTGTCCTGAGTCGTACACAGATCATATCTCAGGTATGGGACATGAATTTCGACTGCGATACAAATGTTGTAGAAGTTTCAATTAGAAGATTAAGAGCCAAGATGGATGATCCTTTTGAAAACAAACTGATACATACACTCAGAGGCGTAGGATATGTTCTAGAAAAACGCTAGCGTGCTGTTCTTGAAGCAATCACATACGCTCCTGTGATTTCGCCGACTCACGGGCACTTCAGGTTTCATCCAAGTTTGTCTTTCACTTGGCGCTTCTGGCCTACCGCGTCGGATATACATTTCGGCGCGCAAAAAACTTGCTAATCGAAGCTTTCAACTCGCCTACCGGTCCAAAACCGTGGTGCGAAAAAACACCATACCCCCCCGAAACAGCGCTCGATAATGCTTATCCACAAGCTGGATTTCAGTGTCCAATGTATGTGGAAGCGTTCAGACCCGCTTTCACTTTAGGTATTTGTGAGTAACGTAGTTGCCGATGATAAAGTGTAGTTCAAGGAACGTGGATTTTTATCAGTTGATACTCTCATAATCTGGTGAGACGAACTACGTGACGGTGCCACGGCGCACATATCCATGTAGTTGCGTGTGGATATGATAAATCTACCGGGGCATGAAGCCTAAGCATGCCATGGAGTGGACAATACGGTCGTGACTTAAAGGTCGCATACTCTATGATCTCTGAAGGCGAGCAAGTGAATCACTCCGGCTCTCTAGATACCTTGCAAGCTCATTGCATAACGCTTTTAAACTCTACAGTGAAAGCTACATATTGAAACGATTACGGCGTTTTGCGTTGATGGTTGACGATATTCGACACCTCCCCTTGCCGTCGGGTTAAGCCGTCACACTTGCTCAATCGTCAGAACTTTTGCATTAGCTTGAGTATCGCCATAAGCGTCCGGGCATCACGCCTTGCGTGATTAAAAAGATTGCGGCAGCAACTGATCGATTTCACTCGCCCGCTGCGTCGGCAGCCGCGTGAGAGCATCCTTCAGATATGCATACGGATCATGACCATTCAGGCGCGCAGACTGGATCAGACT
The DNA here is from genome assembly GCF_058780865.1 of Pseudomonas sp. GP01-A4. Lineage (NCBI taxonomy): Bacteria > Pseudomonadati > Pseudomonadota > Gammaproteobacteria > Pseudomonadales > Pseudomonadaceae > Pseudomonas > Pseudomonas sp. GP01-A4. The sequence continues at coordinate 90,633 of NZ_JBYSWF010000015.1, read as the reverse complement.
CATGATCGCTGCCGCACGTTTTCCGCTGCGTAAGGCCCCTGCAAAGAGCCAGTTCTTGCGCCCAAGGCCCTATGATCGGATCTGGTTCTCTGCCCAGTTATTGTCTATGGGTACAGCCCCGTCATCGAGGTAGCGCGACAGCGCTGCCCAGCGTTCGAGACTGTAATCGAGTGCTCTGCTGATGGCTGAGACTTCAGGCACGAGGTCACGCTAGGCAATCAACCTGGCGTGCAGCATATTCATCACCCGTACAGCTTTTTCTTGCCGTATTCGGAGTCGTAAATCCGGCCCCAGATCGCGACTTCGCTTTCAATTTCGTACAACAACTGGATATAACGCAGAGCTTGCTCCGCAAGCGTGCTTTTATTCTTAGCGTGCAGCTCAAAGAAATTACGTTGCGCATGAGCCATTCACCCGATCTCGGTCACGTCTAGTTCGAAGCTGGCTTTGTAACCGACACAATCATCGCAGACCAGCTTGTCCTTCCAGTCATTCAGGAAGTTGCGAGCGTGTTCTCCGGCGCGGCTAGGGCTGAAGTCGTGAACCACCGCTGCCGCGTCCGAGAACTGGCTGGTGGCATAGGACCAAATATAAGAACTGTGGGTTTTCTTAGTTCCCGGCATGAGCATTTGCACAGGTGTCTCATCGGCTTGAATAATCTGCTGCCCGAGAACCACGTCGCGCAGCGCATCAACCAGCGGCTGGAACTGAACCCCAGTCACGGCCATCTGGCCACCGTCGGTGAGGCTATGCACGCTAACTCCTCCTCTCTTTCTCTTCGTTAAGTAGCATCAGCCATGAATTCATTCAAAAAGACCGTTCAAGTCATTGCACTCGTTGCAACGCTAAATGCAGCCTCATTGTTACAGGCAGCGTAATCAATTGCCGTCTACAAAGCCCCTAACTGTGGCTGCTGGACCAGGTGGATCGCTTATCTGAAGGAGTGGTCGACTATATGGAAAACAACATTAGCGATATGAACGAGAAGCTCGGCGTACCCGTAAATCTGGCGTCGTGCCACACGGGAGTTGTAAGTGGGAAATTCGTCGAAGGCCATGTTCCGGTCACACAAATTGCTGAACTAAGTCGACGAGCCAATCTGGACGGAATAGCTGCCTTCGGTATGCCCGTGGGATCGCTCGGAATGGAGTCAGGTGACCGACGCAGCGCCTACCCGGTAATTGGGATGAGCAAGTCAAGGGGAGAGACGGTTTTACAGGATTTTCGGGCCCGCTAGTGGCTGAGGAACCGCTCTACTAAACTGGTTGAATACCGGATACCGGGTTTCGAAAAAGCTACAGCCGGCTGATCAAATCTTCCGGCTGGAGTCTGATTAGCGGATCGCTGTATCCAAGCAAATATTAGTCGAAAATTTCCCGTAAAAACGATTTCTTATGATAAACCTGCTCTTCCTGATGCCTCGACTGATTCTGATGGCCGTTCTGATATCCGTCCCGCCAACCACCACCGTGACCAGGCTGCGGCGCGGAGTGGCCGTGCTTAGTGCCGCGTTTGTTGTCATGGTGGCCAGAAGACGGCTGGGCATACACAGGTTCAGACGGAGGTGTACCTTGCAGCGACTGAGATACGCTCTGTGGAAGAAAACGAGCTTCTTGTTCTTCCTGCTGGCTACGCTCGATGATCTTGTCGAGTTCTCCCCGGTCAAGCCAAACACCTCGACATTGCGGGCAATAGTCGATTTCAACGTTTTGACGTTCCGACATTACCAACAGTACTTCTTTGCAAACTGGGCAGTGCATGGTTCTCTCCTCCAGCGAATGAGCTATATAAAACGCAGCAGCCATTTCACCGACGCAGCAGCCGCAAGCCATTGAATACGACGAGCAAGCTCGCCCCCATGTCGGCGAAAACGGCCATCCACAATGTCGCGAAACCAGAGAGAGCCAACGCCAAGAAGACAACTTTTATGCCCAGAGCCAAAATGATGTTTTGCTTTAGAACCGAAGCGGATCGGCGACTCAGGCTGATAAAGTACGCGATTTTTCGAGGGTCGTCGTCCATGATCGCAACGTCAGCTGTTTCGAGAGCTGTCGCTGTCCCTGCGGCTCCCATTGCGAAACCTATATCGGATTGCGCTAAGGCGGGGGCGTCATTAACGCCGTCACCAACCATCCCAACGGCGCCATATCTGCGTTTGAGTTCAGCGACTGCAGTCTGCTTGTCCTCTGGCATCAGATTTCCACGGGCATCCTCGATGCCCAATTGCTCAGCGATCGACCTCGCCGTCGCAGGATTATCCCCAGTCAGCATTACTGGAACCACGTTCAAAGCCTTCAAAGCAGCCACAGCTTCAACACTCTCCGGTCGGACTGTGTCTGCGACCGCGAATATCGCGGCGGGGCCGCTATTGCCGCATAGCACGATCACCGTTTTGCCAGTTTCCTCAAGCCGTGAAAGTCTGGCCTCCAGCTCCGAAGAACACACGCCCAACTCCTCAACCAAACGATGGTTGCCTAGATGCCAAAGATGACCGTCGATCGTGCCTTTCACGCCTCGGCCATTTAGCACACTGAAGTCACTGACAGGCAGAGCCACAGCGCCAGGCTGCTGCGATTTCCACCCATTGACCAATGCTTTCGCTACTGGGTGGGTACTTTGCTCATCAAGACTCGCAGCAATCAAAGTTGCCTTCTCGATAGACAAGTCACTGAATATATCTGAGTCAGTCAGAACTGGCTTGCCCTGAGTCAACGTGCCTGTTTTATCCAGAGCAACCACCTTCAGCAGGCGCCCGCTTTCCAGGTAGGCACCACCCTTGATCAAGATTCCATGCCGTGCGGCTGCGGCAAGACCACTCACAACAGTGACAGGCGTTGAGACGACCAAGGCACAAGGACACGCGATGACCAACAACACCAGGGCCTCATACAACCATTCACCCCACGTACCACCAAGCAGCACTGGGCCTAAAACGGCAACAAGAAATGCCACCGCCACTACGGCTGGGGTGTAATACCGTGCGAACTGGTCAACGAACCTCTGCGTCGGCGCCCGCTGAGACTGCGCATCCTGAATCGCGGCAGCAATACGAGCGAGCGTACTTTCGCCAGCGACTGCCGTGACAGTCGCCTCCACGACGCCGTCTGTCACGATACTGCCAGCATATAGCGGATCCCCCTCTGCCTTATCTACTGGCAAGCTTTCACCAGTGATAGGGGCTTGGTCGAGAGCAGCACGACCAGATTCCACCCTCGCATCCAGCGGTACCCGCGACCCTGTGCGAACACGAATACGGCTGCCGAGAACGACATTCTCAACCGGGTGTTCTTTCCAGCCAGCTTCGGTCATGACTTCCGCAGTCTCAGGAGCTAATGCAGTCAGCGATTTAATCGCGTTACGCGCTCGCTCAAGTGAGAGTGCTTCGATGGCTTCGGCAATAGCGAAAAGGAAAACCACCATCGCGGCTTCCGGCCACTTGCCAATCACCATGGCACCCAAGACAGCCAAAGACATCAAGAAGTAGATGTTCAATGTGAAGTTCTTTACAGCGATCCACCCCTTCTTCAGAGTTGGTAGACCAGCAGTAAGAATGGACAGCGCAGCCAAGGACATTACAGGCAAAGAACCCTCCTGTCCGGTCGTCCAAGCGATCACTTCAGCGGCGATGGCAGCTAGACCGCTGACCGCCAGCAGCCCTTTCAAGCGCGTCGTCAGAGCAGGTGAAATGGCATTCGGGGTTGCGCCGGCCTCGATGAGATTGGGCCCCATATCCAGCGCGGTCAAAGCGATGACTATCGCCTTCGGATCATCCAAGCGATGATGCACTGTCAGCTCACGATCCAACAGATTGAAATCAAGTCGTGCGATGCCAGGCATCGGCTCTAAGCGATTACGAATTAGCCGCTCTTCGGTAGGGCAATCCATCTTATCAATGCGATACCGAACCAGGGTCGTGCCTTCTGGCTCAGCCATGGCCGAATGTGAAGTCACCGCCCCTGCGGAATCCACTTTGCTCAAACAGCAATGGTCGGCATCGGAATGGGCTTGAGCTGAAGTGCCATGATCGTGTGCGCTATGGTCTTGATTATGGTCGGTGGACTTGGCTCCACAAGGCTGAGAATCCTTCGAACCGCACGCATGCGATCCCGTTCTGCCCAAGCTCTCGGCGTGATCAGGCCCATGCTCAACATGATGTGCACGAGAATGAACCTGTTTGGCGAAGGTCTCGCGGGGGTCAGCAGAACAGCAATCGTCCGACTTCGGCACGAGGTGCAATTTGGCTTTCGACGGGTTTTCCTGGCTCATGACGCATCTACCAATAAGGATATGGCGTCATTGAACAGCCTGTAGTAGCTACAGTGTCAAGCAATGAGTTTGAAATTTCGACTGGGCCGAGGGCGCCGCTCGAGTCTACGTCCCTCAGTGCGAGCGCCTGATAGCTGCATGCTGCGATGCATCAGCCAGGTTGGTCAGTACCTCAAATGCCCACTCAGCTTTCACCCTGGGAGTCATGCATATCGAGCAAGTCGTCAATCGCGTTGTGAAGCCTACGAGTAAACGTTTGGAGAAATCCGCCATGATGGTTTTCGACGCCATTGGCATGTGTCGGCTGTAGACCTCTCTAAGCGCTCATTACCATCGGTAGCCGACAGGGTTAAGGGTAGAAATATCCAGAAAGCTCCTCGACACAGTCGCACCAGCATGTCCTCCTCAACAACCCTACTACAAGCTTTTCGGCATTAATTAGGAGATGCCCACTGGAAATCCGGTGACACCTGCTAACCGAGAATAAAACCCCGCCATGTCTGGCGGGGTCTCATCAATCACCCTTCTTGTGCTTATGCACGTCCAGGTCGGGATGCTTAGGCTTGTTCTCGGGGGTTACACGGCGACGCTGGTCTGTCTTGCCGGTTGATTCGGCAATTGGCTTGGGCCCAGGTTTGATGGCCATAGAACTTGCTCCTTCAGTTGATAGGTATATGCCCTGGCAAACGTCTGCCGTGTAAGCGTTCGCTCAGTACGGTCACGAGATTGAGGGCCCCAAACACTATAGCTTGATATTTTTATGCCAGCAGTGGCGCACCACTTTAGTAAGCGTCTGCCGAACACATCTTGCACCAGCCCGTTTGGTGTAGACGGACGCTCGAAAGACCCTGTCGAGACTATCGCGCTATTCGGTTTCAATGGCAGCTTGCTCCCCTATGCTCTTGACTCGTCTAGGAGCAGCAACCAGAGCGAGCCCCAGCAGCGGGTTCGAACAGTGACTCAATAATCGTACAGTCTGGAGTGTTCGAGCCTAGGCATCTTGACTCACACGTGCCTGCCATTGAGAGCAGCTCTATCCGGATCTGCAGGAGCTTAGCTACCTTAGATTCCACTTCTGCCAAGTGCTTCTTGACCACCGACAACGCATCAGCACACGGACGATCAGCATCTGCCGCGAGCGCAATGAGTTCGCGGATATCGTCGAGTGGAAAGCCCAGTTCACGATTCTGCCTGATGAAGATGAGTCGTGACCGATGCTTTTCGGTATAGATTCGATGCCGCCCTGTCGACCGTAGGGCCGGAGGGAGAAGGCCTATTTTCTCGTAGTAGCGAATCGTTTCAATGTGGCAACCCGTTGATTTCGACAGCGCTCCGATTCCTGACATCCAAACTCCCCAAGCATTTTCTTGAACCTGTAGTAGCTACAGATATTAACCTGCTCAATCGAAAAATGATTTCACGCGTTTTAAGGGCATTCCGTGGACAGAGAACAGCTAGAGAAGAACCAGATTCCCGTTTACTTCGTCGCGGTCATTGTCGCGGCTATCGGGGGCCTGCTCGCACCTGATGCCTCTCAAGCGTTAGGTGCGTTGGTGACACCAGCCATCGCTGTGCTGATGTACGCCATGTTTCTGCAGATCCCATTCTTGGATCTTCGCAAAGGGCTTGCAAACAAGCGTTTCATGACCGCGCTGCTGACCGCCAATTTCGTCGCCATCCCCCTGTTGGTTTGGGCGTTGACGATGGGCCTAGCCGACCACCCGGCGATTTTGGTGGGCGCACTATTGGTCTTGCTGACGCCTTGTATCGATTATGTTGTTGTGTTTACCCATATCGGTAAGGGCGACTCCAAACTGACTCTGGCGGCAACACCATTACTACTCGTGCTTCAGCTTGTGCTACTACCCCTCTATCTAGCCTTCATGGTGAGTGATGACTCGGCGGTGGTTATATCGGTCGGCCCATTTGTTGAGGCCTTCGTAGTGCTGATCGCTTTACCCTTGGTCTTGGCAGTAGCAACAGCTGCCGGGGCAAAGGGGTCACGCATCGTTGAGGGCTGGAACAATGTATGGGCTTGGATGCCTGTGCCAGCTATGGCGGCTGTATTGGTCGTAGTGATCGGCTCTCAGATTTCAACGGTGGTCAGAGACATGGACAAGCTGCTGCCTGTTATTCCCGTCTACATTGGTTTCATGCTCTTGGCACCCGTGGTGGGTGCGCTGGTGGCTCGGGCGTTTAAGTTACCGGCTAGCACGGCAAGATCTGTCGCTTTCAGCAGTTCGACACGAAACTCATTGGTAGTTCTACCATTGGCATTGGCCTTGCCCGAGGAAATCAGAGGGCTCGCTGCGGCAGCAGTGATTACTCAAACGCTGATTGAGTTGGTCAGCGAACTAATTTACATCCGAGCAATTCCTGCTTTGGTGTGGCGCAAAATGTAGATGCCAGGGAAGACATAAGCACAAAACACCCTGCGCGATTAAACAGGTGCCCACCTGTGCGGCAGCAGCTTGTTAATCTCACTCGCGCGCCGCGTCGGCAGGCGCGTGAGAACATCCTTTAGATAGGCGTACGGATCATGGCCATTCAGCCGCGCTGACTGGATCAAGCTCATGATCGCCGCAGCCCGTTTTCCGCTGCGTAGCGACCCGGCGAAGAGCCAGTTCTTGCGCCCAAGAGCCCATGGCCGGATCTGGTTGTCGGGTAGTCAGACGCGGTTGCCCGCGTCCAACCCCCTAAGAACCGTGCATGCGAGTTTCCCAGCACACGGCTCAAGCCTCTGCTAAGGCGCCATTGGGCACCCGGTTATACATCGTCGACATTGGCAAATTGCACATCTCGTGGGCAACGCAGGTGGTAAATCTCAAGATTAGCCGCAGCGTCCGTCCCGCCATGACCTAGCTTCACAATATGGCGACTGTGCCACGGTGTGTCTTTGGTCACCGGCTTGAAGCAGGCGCAGCACCTGCCGCCCTGTTGCACCCATACCCGATACAGCTTGGCTCGACCTTTAACGGAAGTGAGCATCTTCTTGCCCCAGCGGGACTCGAAGTACTCATCCCATGCAGGGTCGTGAGGGTTGGCAGCAGCCTTAATCTTGATATGTCGCACAATCGGTGTGTCTGAGGCGTCTACTAGCGTGTACTGACGCTTCCGACCATCGGCGGATTTTTCAGTACACGAGAACACCCAACGGCGCGCCCCTTGTACTTTGAAATACCGATCCTTCACCCATCGGCGTGTCTTGCGAGGGTGGCGACGTACCGCCCATCGCCAGAGCATTTCCCACACTGCGCTGTCCACCTGGTTGAAGACCTTCTTGGCGACGACATGACTGTGATAGTTCGCCCAGCCCCGTAGAACCGGGTTGAGCAAACCTATCAAGTTAGCCTGTCGTATCGTTTTGTTGGTCTTGATCAACTCTCGCAGCTTGGCAAGTAGAGCCCCGATGTTCGCCTTGGACGGCTTGATCAGGAGCTTGCCGTTGTACTTGCGCAGGTTCCATCCGAGGAAGTCGAACCCGTCCCCTATGTGCGTTATCTTGGTTTTTTCCGGAGAGAGGACAAGTCCACGCTCTGCCAGAAATTCAACCACGGCGGGCCTGACTTCATTCTCCAGCCATTCTTTCGAACAACCAGTGATGATGAAATCATCTGCATAACGCACCACGCGCATTTTTCGGGCTGTCCACTTCGCGTTGGGAAATCTCTTCGCCAGCATCGCTTCCAACCCATCCAGCGTCATGTTCGCCAACCCCGGGGATATGATGCCTCCCTGCGGGGTTCCGGCGTGGCTGGGGAATAGCTGCTTTTGGTAGACATAACCAGCCCGGAGCCATTTCTGCAAAATCGCCTTGTCCATGGGAATGTTGGCGATCAACCAGTCATGGCTGATATTGTCGAAACAGCCTTGAATGTCGCCCTCTAACACCCATTCCGCGTTTGCTTTTCGTGACAGCACACCAAAGCACTGTGCGACGGCATCCGCAGTTGAGCGTTCCGGCCTGAACCCATAAGAGTTCGGGTCGCCGGTAGTTTCCGCTATCGGTTCCAGAGCCAGCAGATGAAGCGCCTGCATGGCCCGGCATTTCATCGCGGGAATTCCAAGAGGTCTCGTTTTGCCGTTTTTCTTCGGAATAAGCACTCTCCGAAGCGGGAGCGGCGAGTAACCTCGCCGCGTCAACGACTCTATCGCGCCGAGCTTGGCCCTAGGCGTATTCCAAGTAACCTTGTCCACGCCGGGGGTATTTTTGCCTTTGTTTTCAGACACCCGTTTCACAGCAAATGCCTTGCCACTGAACGAGTGAGTCAGCAGCCATTGCAGGGCTTTCACCTTGTTATGTCTGCCATCTTGTACAGCCTTCACAATACGCGCTTGCAGCCCTCTGACACGACGTTGTACGGCGATCCAATCGATGCTGTCCCACGACGTGCCGGAAGGTGCACACGCCAATGCTGCTGCGTTCATTTGCTCTCCTTCCGTTGAAAGGGTTCTACCTACTCTCGTGTGAAGAGAGACCATGAGGACGTCTGCCCGCTTTCGCGTGAAGTGATGTTTCAACCTCTATCCAACCCATTACAGGACGGCGTTCGCTTTTTCCTCGTTCCTTCGCCCGCACCGCCATGGGCAATTTTTACAAACGGCTTTCCCTGACGGGAGCGATACGGGATTTCCACGTTCCGCTTACTGAAGTGCGTCGGGTTAGGTGCCTGCTATCGACCGGGAGGCATGTGGGTCACGAATGCGTAGTAGAAAGACGCAGTTCCCACCTCCATTACCATTTTGGTTCGAGCGTGTAAGCCATTTCCGCTCGCTTAATTTAACGATCGTTGCGCAGATTCACGTGTGTTCACCATACCAACTATCTAGCACTTGTCCGGCCATGGCTGCCAGAAGGGTACGCCTCTCACGATTGGTACCCCGCACCTTGCGGCGCCTCGTAACATTGTCGAAGGCGCTCTTGATTCAGCCTTCTAGATTCACCCGGTGACACGGGTGGTTCCCACCAAGGGGGAACAACTTCATTAAGCGACTTCGTGTCGCACCTCCGCCCAATTATTATCAATGGGAACCGCCCCGTCATCGAGGTAGCGCGACAGCGCTGCCCAGCGTTTAAGGCTGTAATCGAGCGCTCTGCTGATGGCCGAACCTTCGGGCACAAGATCACGCTGCGCGTTCATCCAGGCATGCAGCCTATCCTTCACCGGTACGGCTTTTTCTTGCCGTATTCGGCGCCGTAAATCCGGCTCCAGGTCTCTGACTTCTCTTTCGATTTCGTACAACAACTGGATATAGCGCAGGGCTTGCTCGGCGAGCGTGCTTTTATTCGTAGCGTGCAGTTCAAAGAACTTGCGCCGTGCATGGGCCATGCAGCCGATCTCGGTCACGCCGAGTTCAAAGCTGGCCTTGTAGCCGCCAAAATCGTCGCAGACCAACTTGCCATTCCAGTCCTGAAGGAAGTCGCGAGCATGCTCTCCGGCGCGACTGGGGCTGAAGTCATAAACCACCGCTGCCACATCCGAGAACTGGCTGGTAGCGTAGGACCACACATAGGAGCGGTGGGTTTTCTTTGTTCCCGGCATGAGCATCTGCACCGGTGTTTCATCTGCGTGGATGATTTGTTGCCCAAGCACTACTTCGCGCAGCGCATCGACCAGCGGCTGCAACTGAACTCCGGTCACGCCAACCCATTGAGCCAAGGTTGAACGTGGAATCGCCAAGCCCGCTCGACCTAAGATCGATTCCTGACGGTAAAGCGGCAGATGGTCAGCAAACTTGGCGATCATGACGTGTGCGAGCAGGCCCGAAGTCGGGATGCCCTTATCAATGACCTGCGGCGGAACCGGTGCCTGGATCAGCGTTTCGCAGTTATCGCAGACCCACTTGCCACGGACATGGCGTTCGACGGTGAACACGCCGGGCGTGTAGTCCAGCTTCTCGCTAACGTCCTCACCGATGCGCTTCAGGGCGCAGCCGCATGGGCGGTGAGTGTTGTCCGGTTCGTGATGGATCAACGTTCGCGGAAATTCTGCCGGCAATGCCGTGCGCTTGGGCCTTAGCTTTTCCTCGGTCGCCTCTGGTGCTATTTGCAACGCCTGAAGCTCGGCCTCAATCGCCGCGATATCAGTATCGATCAGGTCATCTAGCAGGCTGGCCTGTTCAGGATTCATCTGCTCGCTGCGCTTGGCAAACTTCAAACGCTTGAGCTGGGCGATCTCGTGGGTCTGTTTCTCAATGACTGTTTGATCACGGTTGATTTTCTTGCCCATAGTGTCGACTTGCGAGAGCAACTGCGCTGCGAGGACGCGCAGTTGATTGGGAGACAGTTGGTCGAGATTGGGCGAAGAAGTCATACGCCGGACTTTGCCAGAGCGGGCGTTTCGCGACGATAGACCGATAGGCTAATGGCTGCCGTTAAAGCAGTGTGATCGAGCCTCCAGAACCTGCGCGTTGCCATGGCAGCCCCAGCAACAACGTTTGAAGTTGCTCGGCATCCAGTTCCATCTCAGGACCATGGCGGATGCCAGGCCAGTGGAACTTGCCTTGGTTTAACCGGCGCGCCGCCAGCCATATTCCGAAGCCGTCATGCACCAGCACTTTCATGCGATTGGCGCGGCGGTTGGCGAACAGATAAGCGCAGTGCGGCTGCGCCGCACCGAACACCGCGATCACCTTGGCTAGCGCCGTTTCGGTGCCTGCGCGCATGGCCATCGGTTCGGTGGCGAGCCAGATGGAGTCGATGTGAATCATCGCAGAATATCTCGAAGAAAAGTCGCGCAGGCGGCAGCACTTTCAGTGGGCCAGTCCACTTTGATGATGGCGCGCGGGTGCTGTATTTCAACGCAGATATTCGATGATGCTGGATGGGAGTTCGCCCCCGCCAGCGGCATGGCTAACGGAATAAATGCAGGTGGGTGTGCCGGAATTTTCTGCGTTTGCAGCCGAATCCATTTGTGGACGAGGTTTGCGTTGAGGCTATGGCCGAGCGCGACGCTGGCAATCGAAGCGCCTGGTTGGGCGCACTCTTGAATGATCTGGGCTTTGAAGGATTTGGAATAGGAACGGCGTGTTGGCTGCATGAAATACCCGCTTGAAAGGCTAGAATTGGTGTCCACTTAATTTAAATGCACACCATGTCTTCGCTTTGCAGAGCTGGGTAGATGACCTGGCCGGACGGTTACCCACTTTATTCTGACTCCGCAGATCATTATCACGGGTTTTTAAGACTTTACTCCGCGCAGTGGGGCTACGGTATATGGCTTTACCCAACACCTTGCAACAGGCATTTCGACGGTGATGGCGGATTGGGCAAAAGCAGCCAGTGAGGGTGTTTTTTTGGCTATGCCGGCAGCTCTCAGATTACTTGCCTGCAGTTGATGGCCAAGAAAATCGCCGTGATTCAAAGCACGTCGGGAGATGTGCCAGATTCTGGTCTCGACTCGCTGAACCAAGATGGTGATTCAGTTGAAATGACACTTGCAAGGCAGCTCATTGCTTCATAGTTTGACGGCCACCTTCGGGTGGCCATTTTTTTATAACGATCCCAATTTACCAGCGGCCAACTCGACACTTCAAAAACCATGCGTCCTGGAAAACCTATTTCCTGATGCACCTAAGAGACTGGTTTGAGAGGGTGTATTCGCTTTTGCGCGAGGACGCCCATGAACCTACCACGCCCTACTCGAACCACAGCGATACTCAGTCTGTGCCTTGCATTATTGGCAGGCATTCTGTGTTATGAGCATCATCAACTCTCCCAACTCCGCACCAGCTTGGCTGCGACTGCAGACAAAGAGTCGCTCGATGCGTTGTTGACGCGGCTTGGCAAAGTCGATGAGCGACTGGGCACGGTAGCCGGCAACCACCTGGTGACCAACGAGGACTTCCGAGCCGGGCAGCAGGCTTTATCGAATCGAATTGATGCCGCACAAGCGTATGCAAAGCAAGCGACGGAGTCAGCGCAAGAAATCTCTCAAAATGCTGCGTCTGCTGGTGAATTGCTAGTCCTCAAAGCCAGCGTCGAAACACTCGATAGCCGTCTTCAAGAACTCAGTCAGTCACGCATCAAACAAACCACTGCTGTGCCCCTCAAGCCCAAGCCTAAGCCCGTTGCCCGCCAACCAAAGCGGCCAAAACCGCCCGCTACCGCCACTGTCACACCGCAAACACCCCCTTTTACCGTTGTCGGTATCGAGTATCGCGGCGGTGAACGCTTTTTGTCCGTAGCACCGCCTGGCAGCACGCAGTTGAATCAAATTTACCTTATCCGACCTGGTGACGCTGTGGCGGGCACCGCCTGGCGACTCAACGCGCTGGACGGAAGATCCGCACGCTTTGACGTGGCCGGAACACCTCAAACCGTAACCGTCGCGCAATAGGACCTCCTTTATGCACTCCCCTACCACTTCCTCGAAAACAATGAAGCCCAGGAACATTTTGGGTTTCATTGCAGGCTTGGCCACCTTCGCGTTTGCATACGGCTGTCATGCGGCTTCGGGGCAATCAACGTCGATCTCGAACACTCAGAACAGTGAAGTTCACAACTCTTCTCAAGGAGCAAGTCAGACAGAACTCGCCCGCGAGTGGGGATTGACCCCCCAAGAATGGTCCCGTTTTCAAACTGTGATGGAGGGTCCTCGCGGAATCTATTCGCCAGGCCTGGATCCTCTGACAGCACTTGGCATCGAAGCGAAGTCGGAGGAGGAGCGGCGACGCTATGCAGAGCTGCAGGTGCGAGCCGAGCGACAGCGTATCGATAAGGAACTGGCGTACCAAAGGGCCTATGACCAAGCCTTCGCACGTCTTTACCCCAATGAAAAAGTCATCCAACTATCGTCCAACCCTGCATCTGCTCCTGGCTCGGGAGCGTTAACTGCTGTGAAAGGCACTGGACGACTAGCCGTTTTTGTTCAAGACAGTTGCAACGCATGTATTGACCGCGTCAAAGACTTACAAAACCAGAAACAGTCCTTTGATCTGTACTTCGTTGGTAGTCAAGGTGATGACGAAATAATTCGCCGCTGGGCCATCTTGGCTGGAGTCGAACCGGCCAGCGTGAGAAGCCGACAGATCACATTGAATCACGATGCCGGTCGATGGCTTGGCCTTGGACTCGGCGGTGAGCTGCCGGCCGTGGTACGCGAGGTGAATGGACAATGGCAGCGTCTGTAATTCGCGCGGCTTTAACGGGGGGGCTACTGCTCACCGCGGCATTTGCTAACGGTGCCGAGGTTCCGCCACCGGCCTATCAGTTGATTGCCCTGCCTGCCGGCGTTCCGTCCGAGGTGCTGTACTCCGTTGCACTGCAAGAGAGTGGCACCCGACTTCGCGGCCAGATCGTCCCCTGGCCCTGGACGTTGAATGTCGCCGGCGCCGGATATCGCTTTGCGACACGCAGCGATGCTTGCAGAGCGTTGATGATCGCCCTTCAGACCGCAGGCCCAAATAGAGTCGACGTCGGGCTTGGACAAACCAACATCGGTGCCAACGGCCACCGTTATAGCTATCCCTGCGAAGGGCTGGATCCGTACAAAAACCTCTCGGTTACGGCCCAGATCCTGGCTGAGCAAAAAGCCAAAGGAGGCGACTGGATCACCGCTGCTGGTCGGTACCACCGCCCTGCCGGAGGCGAACCCGCTGCCCGATACCGACGAGCTTTTGCCAAACACCTCAGCCGGGTCACCGGTATCAACCTGATGGCGAATAATCCATGAATAGATTGCTGCATCTGCCTGTTTTGCTGTCTTTGGCCTCCCCCATGGCAGTGCATGCCACCTCGCTGATTGTTGTTGAAGACCGAGGGGGTGTTTCCGCTCTGCCCTACTACCAGTACTTGGCTCCAGAACCTACTGAGCAGTCAGCACAGTCAGAGAATATTGGTGTGCGTGGGCAAGGCTCGTTTCCAGTGCGCTCTGACCAACTGACACCCGGGCAGGTACAGGGCCGGGTAATCAATGCACCTGGCCTGCAACCATTGTTTCTTGTAGGCGACGATGAAAGCTCCAGAAAGTGGTTATCACAGCGCCGCGATCAGTTACAGCAACTGCAGGCAGTGGGCCTTGTGGTTAACGTGGCCAGCGCCGAGCGGTTTGCCGAAATCCAACGATGGGCAGGAAATCTACAGTTGGTCCCGGCTCCATCAAATGATCTGGCACAGCGCTTGGGAGTCCAGCATTACCCGCTGTTGATCACTGCCACAACGATCCAGCAGTAACCAGGGTATGGCCTCTCTTACGCACATCACCTTGGTCATCAAGCAACCAGATGACCCACGAGCAGGCCAACTGCTTTTTGAACAGGTCACCTATGTCGCCAAGCTCTATGGCGGCACCGTCATCGCCCGCGTACCTGGTGACGAGGTGGAGCTATGTCAGCGGCTAAAAGAACGACTGCCCGAGGCAGTTGAGCAAGCGAGGCAAGAGTTGGCCAATTCATCATCACGCATGAAAGGAGGATCCCGGCCCCATGAAGCTGACCAAGAAGCAACGCTGCGAGCTTCACGCTAAATTCGCGGGCCATTGCGCATACTGCGGTGTGCTGTTGGGTGACCGGTGGCATGCGGACCACATGGAAGCAGTATGGCGAGAACCAGAGAGGGTGGACGGCAAGTACTCCGGTGCCATCATTTTGGGGCGGCCAGAGAACCACGCCATCAGCAACATGATGCCCGCGTGCGTGCCGTGTAATTTGAGCAAGGCAGCGATGCCACTAGAAGTCTGGCGAGAGCGCATTGCTGGACACGTCAACTCCCTTAACAGCTACCACCCCATATACCGCCTGGCCAAGTCCTATGGGCTGATCGCTGAGACAGGCAAGCCAGTCGTTTTCCATTTCGAAACAGTGGGGCCATTGTCCCCTTTCACTCATAGGAAGTGATCCATGACCACCTCCTACACCATTGAGTCGTTACTACGCCCTGCTGTTGAGCTGTACACAGTTTGCGTATGTGCCGCTGCGGCGTTGCTCTGTATTTTCGCGCCCTGGGCGGTTGCTCTGACGCCTTTATTCGGCATGGTTGCCGGTACAGGCTTTCTGGGTCTAGGGTTCGTCCGCCTCAAACAAGCGTTGGTAGTGCTGCGTTACCGGCGCAATATTCGGCGCCTACCCCACTACACCATGACCAGCAAAGACATGCCGGTCAGCAATGAGCGGCTATTCATCGGTAAAGGCTTTCGCTGGACCCAAAAACATACTCAGCGGTTGATGGAGACTTACCTCCCAAAGTACGCCGAGTATGTCGAGCCCACGTCTATCTATACCTTTGCTCGCAGAATTGAGGAGCGTCTGGAGTTCGCACCCTTTCCACTCAAATTGCTGTCAAAGGCTACCTCGTGGGATGTGCCATTTAACCCGGCGCGTCCACTTCCTCCAGTCGGGGGGCTACCGCGCTTACACGGTATAGAGCCGAACGAAGCGGATGTCAGCCTGCCACTGGGTGAGCGGGTTGGACACTCCCTTGTATTGGGGACTACTCGTGTTGGAAAAACCCGCTTGGCAGAGTTGTTTATCACCCAAGACATCAGGCGTACCCGCCGTAGCCCCCGGCGCCGCGTTCATATGGGGCGCCGCGTGCAACCCGTTCATCGAAGCCAGCGCAATGTAGAAATGGACCTGGACCGCGAAGTGGTGATTGTCTTCGATCCTAAAGGCGACGCAGACCTCCTGAAGCGCATGTACATCGAATGCAAGCGCGCAAACCGACTGGAGGAATTCTACGTGTTCCACCTAGGCTGGCCCGATCACTCCGCTCGCTACAACGCCGTCGGCCGGTTTGGTCGGATCTCGGAGGTTGCCACCCGCATTGCCGGCCAACTTTCGGGGGAAGGCAATTCCGCGGCATTCCGGGAATTCGCCTGGCGTTTCGTCAACATCATCGCGCGCGCCCTCGTGGCACTGGGACGTCGGCCGGACTATGAACAGATCCTCAAGCATGTGACAAACATTGACGCGCTGTTTATTGAGTATGCGCAGAAGCACTTTGCTGAAAATGATCCCAAAGCCTGGCAAACCATCGTTGAGCTGGAAGGAAAGATCGATCGTAAGAACCTCAGTTTCGCCATGAAGGATCGACCGCTACGCGTGGTGGCCCTGGACATGTACCTCACTCAGCAACGCATCTCCGACCCAGTGATGGAGGGTCTGCGATCAGCCGTACGCTATGACAAAACCTATTTCGACAAGATCGTGGCCAGCCTTCTGCCATTGCTGGAAAAACTGACCACAGGCCGGATTGCAGAGCTGCTATCTCCCGACTACATGGATCTTGAGGACCCACGACCAATCTTTGACTGGATGCAGATCATCCGCAAACGGGCAGTGGTCTATGTCGGCCTGGACGCTTTATCTGATACAGAGGTAGCTGCAGCGGTGGGCAACTCGATGTTCAGCGACCTGGTGTCAGTTGCGGGTCACATCTATAAGTTTGGCATCGATGATGGCTTGCCCGGGGCCACCGGCGGCAAGGTAGCAATTAACGTACATGCGGACGAATTCAACGAACTGATGGGCGATGAATTCATACCGATGATCAACAAAGGCGGTGGTGCCGGCATGCAGGTCACGGCCTATACCCAAACCATGAGCGATATTGAGGCAAAAATCGGTAACCGGGCTAAAGCTGGCCAAGTCATCGGTAACTTCAACAACCTGTTCATGTTACGTGTACGTGAGACTGCAACCGCCGAGCTGCTGACCAACCAGTTGCCAAAGGTCCAGGGGTTTACCAGTACACCAGCAAGCAGTGCAAACGACGCTATTAACGGCAACACCGCTTTCACCTCTAACACTCACGATCAGATCCAAAGTGTCAGCGTACCGATGATCGAACCGGCGCATGTGGTTGCCCTACCCAAGGGGCAATGCTTTGCCCTGATAGAGGGCGGGAATTTGTGGAAGATTCGTATGCCGTTGCCGGCAAGCGATCCCGATGAAGTGATGCCCAAGGATCTTCAGGCCTTGGTTGAGGGCATGCGTAAAGGATCCGGAACCAGCAGCGACTGGTGGCAAGCACCGGGATATGACGCACTAAGTGAGTCGCTTCCTGATGACTTGGTAGACGACTTCCGCCAGATGGCCAATAACGGAAAAGCCGCATAGGCTTGAAGGAACAGAGCCATGGCCGATATCGCGGAAAAAGCCCAGCAACAGCAGGAAGGTCAAAAAAACTTCCTGGGCATGCTGTTCTCTACCCCTTTTCATTTCTTGGGGGTGATGTTCGGCTCCTTGCTCGGCGCCATCGTCGTTGAATGGCTTTGCATGTACACGTTCTGGCCGGATGCCGGCTGGAAACATGCTCAGCAGATGTTCCAACATGAACTGGGCTGGCTGTCCCAGGATCTGCTGCACAGCGTTGTCATCAAAGAACCGGGGCGTACGGCAACCTGGCTGGCACAAACGGTCTATGACTGGCTGATGGTGAAAACCGGCATGCAGGACAATATAAATGCACTGACACAGTACGCTCGCTCAACATCACCACAACAAACGGGAACCTTGAACCTTCGCTACGAACTCGGTCGGGCGATGATCAAATTCCAGGACTATGGCTTAGCCGCGTTATACACAGTCCTGACCTTCTGTGTGCGAATGGTCATTCTGACGTTGACGATTCCGCTGTTCGCACTGGCGGCGTTCACTGGCTTGGTCGATGGCCTGGTGCGGCGTGATCTACGAAAATTCGGCTCCGGCCGCGAGTCAAGTTACCTGTATCACAAAGCCCGGGGGACGATCATTCCGCTGACCATCGTGCCCTGGACGGTCTACCTGGCCATCCCCATCAGCATCAGCCCCCTTTTGATTCTGTTGCCCTGCGCCGTGCTGTTGGGTGTGTCCGTTTACATCACCGTTTCAAGCTTCAAAAAATACCTTTAGGAGCTGCCCATGCAGTGGACACAAGAACAGCAGCCCATCATCCATTCCACGGCTGACAAGCTACTGGTTCAGGCTTTTGCCGGTACCGGCAAAACCACCACACTGGTGGGCTACGCCACACAACACGCCTCGGTGAAAATGCTCTACCTCTGCTACAACAAATCCGTCGAGCTCGCTGCCAGGGGCCGCTTTCCACGCAGAAACGTGGTGTGTAAGACGGCGCATGGCCTCGCATATGCAGTCTATGGCAGTCAGTACGCCACCAAGCAGACCAATAACTTACGCCTGACGGACATCGCAAGGGCCATCAACACCCAGGACTGGGAGCTCGTGCGGGATGTCCTCAGCACGCTTAACAACTTCATGGCCAGCGCCGATGACGAGTTGGGCCGTGTGCATTTTCCCAGATTCCAGGGGCAACGAATGCTCACAAGTGCCCAGGAACGTTTCCTGAACAATGCTTTAAACGTGGCTAAAACCATCTGGAACCGGATGATCGATCTGCAGGACACAGCAATGTCGATCACCCATGACGCTTACTTGAAGCTGTATCAGCTAAGCAAGCCCGACCTGAGCGAACGATTTAACGCCATTCTGCTCGACGAAGGTCAAGACGTGAACCCAGTTATTGCCGACATAGTAAAAATACAACGGGTCCGCAAGGTGGCAGTCGGCGATCCCCACCAGCAGATCTATCGCTTCCGCGGCGCAGAAGATGCGCTCAACAGCGACTGGATGGCCGACGCCGAACGTCACTACCTGACCCAAAGCTTTCGCTTCGGCCCTGCCGTCGCGCATGTGGCCAACATCATTCTTTTTTACAAGGGTGAGACACGAAAGCTGCAGGGGTTAGGTTGCAATACCCTGGTTAAACGGGCTCTGCCTGAAGAGCTACCGCATCGCACGTTTATCCATCGTACCGTGACCGGCGTCATCGAGAACGCCCTGCAGCTGGTCGCAAGCAACCCCAAGATTTTCTGGGTCGGCGGTATCGACAGCTACTCGCTACGCGATCTGGAAGATTTATACCTATTCAGCCGCAACCGTAACCATGAGGTGCAGAACCGCAGGCTGTTGAGAGATTACCGGGACTTTTCACAGTACGTGGAAATAGCCGAGGTAAGCCAGGATACGGAGATGTTGCGATCGATCAAGATCATTACAGCCTATCCGGACCTGCCCCAGCGGATCCAAACCCTACGTTCCCGCTCTGTAGATAACGAGCTCGACGCCACCGTGACACTCACGACTGGGCACAAGGCCAAGGGGCTGGAGTGGGACTTTGTCAGCCTGTATGACGACTTTAGCGCTGATCCGCTTTCACCCGATATCGATCAAGGTCGTAAAGATGACGAGTTGAATTTGCTGTACGTGGCGGTGACGCGAGGGATGAAGATCCTAGCGTTGAACTCAATGGTGCTTTCTATCATGCAGCGCTATGTCGATGCTCGGACCTCTGCACTCCAACCTCAGAAATCACGCGCTTAGCAACAAACTATTTCAGATTGCTGGCACGCGCTTATTATTGAAACCCTGGTAGCTCTGCACATTGAGGACGTCGCCATGGGCCGTCAGAAATTTGAATACCACACTGAGTTCTCTCCCTTTCAGTACGTTGTCAGAACCAAAAAGCTCTTCATGTTCAAGTCCGAAGAGCCCACCACTGAACCCGACACCCAGGGTTTTCTGGAAGATTCTGAACGTCAAAACCGCCTTGCTCAATTAGGCAGCGAAGGCTGGGAGCTGGTCAGCGTGCAGCCCGTGGTCAAAGGAGAAGTCAAGGTTGGCAATCAAAACGCCCAAGGCTGGGCTTACGGATTCGCCTTGCCCATCGGGTATCTGCTGTTCTTCAAACGCCCTATCCACTGTGATTGATGGTGTCAGTACCGTCAGAAGAAATCCTTACAGTCCTGAATATGGTTTTCTTGCGGCGACCATAGCTTGATCACGGCAAGCTGACGGCATCAGGAATGACTAGAGCCCAGCCGTGATCCAGTACCCGCGTCTCACTGCACTCACTTGCCGACTTGCCTTGCCAGGCCTCATCGCACTTTTTGGATGCGGCCTGCCTGTCTCTCATGCGACCGCTGCTTCAGCCTCCGAACAGGCCAACCTGGACGTGATGATCCGCCAGTTGAATGCCTTAGAGGACACCGCACGTCGTAGCGCTCAAGTGGCCGACGAACCTGGCAAGCGTTACTTCTTCGATTACCAGCGTCTAGCAGGTGATATCGCTCGAATTCGTCATGGGTTGGAGGGCTATCTAACCCCAACCCGAGCCCAGCCTCGTGATCCTGTTGAGCTGTCAGGCCAATACACGACCGAAGGACGCAAGCCATGAGCATGAGCGGCGCTCAGGCTGCTGCGTTTCAAGCGGCAGGAGGATTTCCTGCCTCGACGAGCTACCTGTTTTTCGTCGGCGTCGCTGTAGCCATCATCTTTATGTGGGGCGCCTGGGCTATCTGGAGCTGCTACCGAGGATGGGCCACTGGCAACCTTGATCGAACGATTGCCTCGACCTCGCTCGTCCGCATCCTACTGCTTTGCATGATCCTCACCACATTTGTTCTTAGTTGACCCTATGGGAGATACACCATGACTTCATTCTTAAAACCGGGCCGCATGCTGATCGGGTTGCTTGCTCTCCCCCAACTGGCCATGGCGGCTCTTCCGCAGTCTCAGCCTCCTACCCGGGGGGAAGGCTCTAACCTGATGCAAACCATGCAGAACTACGCCTTTGACGGTTTTACTTTGCTTGGCCTCATCATCTGCGCAGTCATTTTCAGTGGCGTTGCTTGGCATGCCTTCGGCACCTACCACGAAATTCAACTTGGCAAGAAAAAATGGGGAGATCTGGGGGCGACAGCCGCCGTTGGCGTCGCCATCCTCGGTGTCGCCATTTTTCTGGTCACCAAGGCTTCAAATATTCTTTAAAAGAGCCGTGGCCATGACAGAACTCTCAGACGATGGGACCCTGATTTTCCTCCCTGTGCGATTGAACAATCAGCCAGTCATCATGGGCGGCCTTACCGCTGACGAAATGTGGGCCACCTTGGCGTTGAGCACCGGCGCAGGGCTGGTTATCGGTATTCCGGCCGCGATATTGACCCAGATTTGGGCACTTATCATCGGCGCCGCCATGCTCTGTGCTGTCCTAGGGCTGTTTCTTGCCAGTCGTTTCTTGCGTCGGTGGAAACGCGGCCGACCTGATACATGGCTATACCGCCAGATGCAATTGAACATCGCGCGGTTCTTTCCTACCTGGAATAAAGCCCTGCTGATTACTCGTACAGGTGCGTGGACCTGTCATCGAACGGAGGTTCAATGACTTACCGTAAAAAAGTAGACGCCCAACTGGCCCACATTAACAGCCTGCGCATGGTCATTGGTTTTCTCATTGCCCTGGGTCTGTACATGGCTTATGGCTGGCAGAGCGCACCGCGTGACCTAACTGTTCATGTACCTCCAGATCTACGTTCAGGTAGCACCCGTAAGTGGTGGGATATTCCACCGGAGTCGGTATACGCCTTCGGTCTGTACATTTTTCAGCAGATGAACCGTTGGCCCGTTGACGGTGAAACCGACTACGAGGACAACATTACCCGCTTGGAAAGCTACCTGACTCCCAGCTGCAAAGCCTACTTGCAGAAAGATTTCGAGCTACGCCGCAATAGCGGGGAACTGCGCAAACGTGAGCGGGGTGTATTTGAAATTCCAGGCAGAGGCATCGACGATAAGTCTGAGCAACATATTGAACAGCACAGCATCAATGACTGGACCGTCAACCTGGACATCACCGCTGACGAGCACTACGGCGGGGAGCGCGTAAAGCGGGCATTTGCTCGCTATCCGTTAAGAATTATCCGATTCGACGTCGATCCCGAAAAAAACCCATTCGGCTTGGCCTGGGACTGTTATAGCAGTAATCCACAACGCATCGAAGTCTCCGCAGAAACGACCAGAGCAGGAGGCAAATGATGACACGCCGCCTACTGATCATCGGGCTCGTAGCCCTTCACTTCTGCGGGTTGGCCAACGCCGTCGAAATCCTGCGCTGGGATCGTATCCCTATAGCACTGCCCTTGATCGTGGGTCAGGAGCGTATTGTCTTTGTGGACCAAAACGTACGGGTGGGTCTGCCTCGTAACCTCGTCGACAAACTGCGCGTGCAGAGCACCGGTGGTGCCCTCTACCTGTTGGCGAAAGAGCCGATTGAACCGACTCGCTTACAGCTGCAGAACATGAACTCCGGTGAGATCATGCTCGTGGATATCATCGCAACGGTAGGGAAACCAAATCAGGTCGCATCCGAGCCGGCTAAAATTGTAGCCGGGGACAGTCCCGCCCCGCGTTACGGCCAAGTCAACGCCAAACCTACAAGCAACCATTCAACTTCTTCCACGGCCCAAGCCAGCGCTCAAGCCGAGGAGGATGAGGACGCGCCGAAACCGCGTCGTGAGACCCCTCTTCCGGTGGTCATGACGCGCTATGCCGCACAGATGCTTTACGCGCCCCTACGCACCGTTGAGCCCGTGGAGGGGATTGCTCAGATCAATCTGAAGCGCGGTTTGGACCTCACCACCCTAATGCCGATATTGCCGGTCGAAGCCTCTGCGTTGGGGTCGTGGCGGTTAGACGAGTATTGGGTCACGGCGGTGAAGCTACGTAACACAAGCGCCCAAAACCTCACATTGGATCCGCGTGACCTGATGGGTGACTTTGTCACCGCGACTTTTCAGCATCCCTACCTTGGCGCCAAAGGTGATTCCAGCGACACCTCGACGGTCTACTTGGTGACCCGTGGTCATGGTCTAGCCGAATCGTTATTGCCGGCCGCCATCAGCCAGATCGATCCGAAGGGAGGCCGTCGTGAAGAGTAATCCACTTGTTAAATACCTGGTCATACCGTTCGCGATCCTGGCGATATACGTAGTGGTCAAATTATTCAATCGCGAAAGTGCCGACCAACAGGTTCATGCGCCGGAAACGGTTGTACTTAGTACGAAGGAGGCTAAAAAGCTTGGGGTTGACGGAGATACACCCAGCGACACATTGCGCACCATTGTCGTGGAAAGCAGACAACTCAAGGACCAAGTCTCCAATGCTTTGAAGAACAATGACGAACTAAAGCAACAGAACATCGAGCTGCAAAAACGCCTGCAGAACATCGACCTCAACGTCGATAACAAACTGCAGAACGTTCAGCAAACGATGAAGCAGGAGGCGCAACAACAGAGCCAAACCCTCTTGGACACACTGCAGCAGCAGTACAATACCCTGAGCAGCAAATCGGGCAGTGGCAATGAGTCTGGATCTGATTTGCCGATCGGCTTCGGCGTTCAGCCAGGTGACGGTCAAGGCTTCAAAGGCGGACCTGGCGCGGACGTTGTTTGGATAGAGCCGCAGGACGCAACGCCGGTCGATGTCAACGGCAAGCCCATCGCTGCAGGGACAAATCAAACGGCAAGCGGCTTCAACTTCCCGACCTCTTTTGGCGAGTCCGTGGACCGAGGACAAAATGCACTGCGCACGGGCGCTCAAAGTGTTGCGAATGAAATCTCGCCACAGGAGGCCCGCAAACAGGTGCGCAAGGTCTACACCTTGCCGCAGAACTCGACATTGATGGGTTCGGTGGCCATGTCCGCGCTGATCGGCCGGGTGCCCATTGACGGCACTGTCAACGACCCCTACCCGTTCAAGGTATTGATCGGGCCGGACAATCTCACGGCCAACGGCATCGACTTGCCCGACGTCGCCGGCGCGGTGGCCAGCGGAACGGCTTCCGGCGATTGGACCCTGTCTTGCGTACGCGGTCAGATCAAAAGCCTGACGTTCGTCTTCAATGACGGCACTGTGCGCACGCTGCCACAACCTCAGGAAGAAACGAATAGCAGTCAAAATAGTAACAATCAGAACAATGGCAACCAAACCACCATTCAGGGTGGCCTGGGCTGGATAAGCGATGCCTATGGCATTCCTTGTATCAGTGGCGACCGCAAAAGCAACGCCTCGCAATACATTGGCTCGCAGGTACTGATTACCGCCGCCGGCGCAGGTGCTGCCTCCCTCATCAAGTCAGATGGAAACAGCGGCTCTTTTATAAACCCTCAGTCCGGGACCATCGGTTCTGTCGGCGGCTCGGGCAGTGAAGCCATGGGCAAAATTATTGGCCAGGGCGTCAATGACGTCTCCAGCTGGGTCAACAAACTCTACGGGCAAGCCTTCGCAGCGGTGTATGTACAACCCGGGGCAAAGATAGCTGTGCACCTGGACCAGCAACTGACCATCGATTACGAACTCAATGGCCGCAAGGTCAACTATCGCTCAGGAGCCCGTCATGTTTCGACTGCGCTTGACTAATCATGGCTTAAAACTAGGTGCATACCTGGCCATCGCCCTACTCGCCTCGGCCTGTTCCACCAACAAAGACGAATTGCTCCCCCATGGGGACCGCACAATGATGGACGTTTGGGATCAAGGCTCCAGCGGCTCAAGCAGCTCGAGCAGCCGCCAATTGCTCGATGCACGCCAAGATCTTCGTCGGCCTCTGGAGACGAGGGAAACAGACAACACCATGTTCACACGTACCGCACAAAACGAGATCTACAGCCAATTTAAACGCCTACCCAATCCCGACCTGGTGATGTACGTCTTTCCTCATTTAGCGGGTTCAGACCCGGCACCGATCCCAGGCTACACCACGGTGTTTCCGCTGTATCAGCGGGTGCAATACGCCATGCCTGGCGAACGCACGGAGGCATATTGATGGGTTTTTTTGAACGATTCAAAACGCGACGGGCGACAGAGCGTGTGGAACCTGGCGTAACACCAGGTTCGCCGTTATCTGACGATGTGCAGGGACCAGCAACCGAGACGTTTGAGGCTGCTACAGAGCGTTACTACGAACGCCTTGCTGCCATGGGTATTCCCTCGCCGAGCGATTGGCGTAACCCAAAGAAAAAGCCAGCCACAACCGCTGATGCTGACCGTCTATACCACGTCAACCCCTCCTTCGTAGACCTACTGCCGTGGGTAGATTACCTGCCTGCAGAAAAAGCCATGCTATTGGAAGACGGCGTGTCTCGTGCTGCCTTTTTTGAGCTGACACCGATTGGTACTGAAGGTCGGGATCCCGAATGGTTACGCAAGGCCCGCGACGCCCTGGAAAACGCCCTCCAGGACTCCTTCGACGAGCTTGAAACCTCACCCTGGGTGGTTCAGCTCTATGCCCAGGACGAAACCAGCTGGGACGATTACCTTCAGCAACTGCATGACTACGTTCAACCACGCGCACAAGGCAGTGCATTCACCGAGCTTTATTTGAAGCTGATGAAGCAACACCTGGAATCCATCTCCAAACCAGGCGGGCTGTTTGAAGACACCAAGGTCAGCCAACTGCCCTGGAGGGGCCAACAGCGCCGCGTCCGTGTTGTTGTCTACCGCCGTACCCAAGGCGCGCAAGCGGATGTGCGAGGCCAGGCACCAGGTCCTTACCTGAAAATCATCTGCGATCGCTTGGTGGGCGGCTTGGCGAACGCCGGCATTAAAACCCATCGCATGGATGGCCACGCCATTCGCCATTGGCTGATTCATTGGTTCAATCCACGTCCCGATCATCTTGGCCCTGCCGATGCAGATATTCGCCGCTTCTACGAATTGGTGTGCAAGCAAGCACCTGGTGCTGCAGAGGGCGAGCTGCCGCTCGCCAGCGGCACTGACTTCTCGCAAAACCTGTTTTATCGCGAACCACTGTCAGATATAGAGAAAGGTCTGTGGTATTTCGACGGCCTTCCCCATCAGGTGGTGATGCTTGACCGCTTGAGGGATGCTCCCAAGACCGGGCACTTAACCGGTGAAACCCGAAAGGGCGGTGATGCGCTCAACGCACTGTTCGACAAAATGCCAGAGGACACCATTCTCTGTATCACTCTCGTGATCACCCCGCAGGACATTCTCGAAGGGCATCTGGAACAGCTTTCACGCAAGGCAGTTGGAGACACTCAGGCCTCGATCCTGACACGCGAAGACGTCGCCACCGCCCGTCAGTTGCTCGGGCGCAAGCACAAGCTGTACAGAGGTAGCGTAGCGTTTTACCTGCGGGGTAAAGATGATGCCCAGCTGCACGAACGCAGTTTGCAACTCAGCAGCGCATTGCTGGGTGCGGGCATGGAGCCGGTGGAACCTCGGGATGAAGTGGCACCGCTGAACTCCTACCTTAGATGGCTACCCGGCAACTTCGACCCCAATGCGCGCAAAGCACTGGAGTGGTACGCACAACTGATGTTCGCCCAACACATTGCGAACCTGGCCCCCGTCTGGGGTAGGTCGACCGGAACCGGGCACCCGGGTATTACCCTGTTTAACCGTGGGGGAGCGCCGATAACCTTCGACCCGCTGAACAAGCTGGACCGGCAGATGAACGCGCATTTGTTCATTTTCGGGCCTACGGGTTCAGGTAAATCGGCCAGCGCGACAAACATCCTTAGCCAAATCATCGCCATCTATCGGCCACGTCTATTCATTGTGGAGGCTGGCAACAGCTTCGGCTTACTCGGTGATTTCGCCAAAAAGTTGGGTTTGACGGTAAACCGGGTTCGACTTGCACCTGGATCGGGTGTCAGCCTCGCGCCATTCGCTGATGCCGTGAAGCTCATCGAACCCAGCCAAAACGTGAAGATTATCCAAGCTGATGATCTTGAGGCGTCGGACGAACATCTGACTAGCCAGACCGAGGATGAACAACGCGACATCCTGGGCGAGATGGAAATTGCGGCCAGGCTGATGATCACCGGTGGTGAAGAAAAAGAGGATGCCCGTCTTACTCGTGCCGACCGTAGCGCCATCCGCCAATGCATACTGAATGCAGCGAAAAAATGCGTGACGGAGCAACGTATCGTTCTGCCGGAAGATATCCGTGAAGCGCTGCGAGAAATGGGACTCGAGCCCGGTATTCCAGACGCCCGAAGCTCACGATTCTTGGAGATGGCGGAAGCCTTGTCCATGTTCTGTATGGGCACCGAAGGCGACATGTTCAACCGTCCTGGCACCCCATGGCCAGAAGCGGACATTACCATTGTCGACCTTGCCACCTATGCGCGAGAAGGCTATAGCGCACAGATGGCCATCGCTTATATTTCCCTGCTCAACACGGTCAACAACATTGCCGAGCGTGACCAGTTTAAAGGCCGTCCGCTGATCTGCTTCACCGACGAAGGCCACATCCAGTTGAAGGTCCCACTCCTATCCCCCTACTCCGTCAAGATTACCAAAATGTGGCGAAAGCTCGGCGCCTGGTTCTGGATGGCCACCCAGAACGTTGACGACGTGCCGCCAGAGGCCTCAGCCCTGCTCAACATGATCGAGTGGTGGATGTGCTTAAACATGCCGCCTGATGAGGTGGAGAAGATCGCGCGGTTTCGTGAACTGACTCCTGCACAGAAGTCGATGATGCTGTCAGCGCGTAAAGAAAGCGGCAAATTCACCGAGGGCGTCGTGTTGTCCAAAAGCATGGAAATGTTATTCCGGGCGGTACCACCGAGTTTGTATCTGGCCCTGGCCATGACCGAGCCGGAAGAGAAAAAGCAACGCTTCGACATCATGCAAGCCAAAGGCTGCAGCGAGCTGGATGCGGCCATTGAAGTTGCTGCAACGCTTGACCGCTATCGCGGTATCGAACCTCACATCATTACTTTCCCCGAGCAAGTCACGGCCTTGGAGCGCCAAGCATGAGAGCATTGAATTCCCTGACCCAGAACCTTATAGAAAGTCTGACCCAGCTGCTTGAACAACCGGGTGAAGACGCCCTTCAAACCCTTGAGGTGTGTGCCCCCGTTTTGATAGAGCAACTGCAACAGGTTTTGGTTCGTGCGGTGGATCGTCGTGACATCGAGTCCCAACTTCACGCGGTGTTAGCCAATTGGCTGCTACAGCACCCACAACCCGAGAATGCTGAGAACGCTCTTCTTGAGGCCCTTCGTAAACAAGCGCTGCTTTCATCGAAGCCAGCAGAGGCTCGGGCATGATAGGCCTTCGCAAATATTGGTTGATGCTGGGGTGCGTTTTGGCAGGCACATCGATGGCCTGCTTAGCCCTCACTCGAAGTGAGATACCATCCCCGCACAACACAGGCCCGTGGTTGTTTGGTCCTTCCAAAGCACGCTGGACTGTGACTGAGTTCGCGGATCTGGAGTGCCCCTACTGCAAGACGTACACACCTGCGTTGAAAACCTGGATACAGCAGCAGAAGGATGTAAACCTGCAGTGGCATCATCTGCCACTGGATGTGCACGGTCCGACCGCATTACACGAAGCCAAGCTCGCTGAATGTGCGGGGGCGCTTGGTGGCGCACCTGCCTTCTGGCAAGCCATTGACCAGATTTTTGACCGGACCCGTAGCAACGGTGAGGGTTTCAATGGGCATCTGAACGTCGTTGATGTTACTTACCAGGACTTATTGTCCTGTGCAGCTACCGACAAAGTGATCGCCCGGCATGTTGGCCAACAGGTCGAGGAGGCCCTCAAAGCGGGCATTACGGCAACTCCTACTGTGATAATTAAAGACAACACGACTGGCAGCTCCGTAAAGCTTGAGGGACCAGCTGACGGGGTATTGTTATTATCAGCTCGTGATTGGCTGGCTCAAAAAAAGAGCTGCGACGCTCTGCAAAAGTCGAACGTTAAATCACTTAGCCATTGTCATTAAATGAGCTTGCATTCCATTCATACATTTTCATGCCCGGCATGTCCTACGCGTGGGCCGAAAGAGACAGCGCAAATACGGTGTTTGCAACTGCAATCAGGGTCAGTTTCATACGACTTTTTCTTGAGGATTGATGGGCTCAACTGAGAGGTGCCGGCGACGCATCAGTCGATAGGCTGCCGGAATGACAAACAGCGACAGCAAGGGCGCGGTAATCATGCCTCCAACCATGGGTGCCGCAATTCGGCTCATCACCTCGCTGCCGGTCCCGCTGCCCAGCAAAATGGGTAACAAGCCAGCAATGATGACAGCCACAGTCATGGCTTTGGGCCGAACGCGCTGGACAGCGCCTTCACGAATCGCGGCCATCAGCCCGTGCTCGGTCCTATCGCCGAGGTCTTCACGCTCAGCCCAGGCGTTCTTCAGATAAAGCAGCATAATTACGCCAAATTCGGCAGAAACACCGGCCAAAGCGATAAAGCCGACACCAGTGGCGAC
Organism: Pseudomonas sp. GP01-A4; assembly: GCF_058780865.1. Lineage (NCBI taxonomy): Bacteria > Pseudomonadati > Pseudomonadota > Gammaproteobacteria > Pseudomonadales > Pseudomonadaceae > Pseudomonas > Pseudomonas sp. GP01-A4. The sequence continues at coordinate 61,340 of NZ_JBYSWF010000015.1, read as the reverse complement.
CGACAGGTTGAATCCCAATAGATAGAGAAACCATACCCCACCAGTCAGTGCGAATGGCAGAGTGGCCATGATCAGCAAGGCCTCATCGAAGCGAGCAAAGGTTAAATAAAGCAGCACGAAGATGATCAACAGCGTGGCAGGCACCACCAGCTTGAGTCGTGCGTTGGCCCTTTCGAGAAATTCGAACTGTCCTGCGTAGCTCAGGCTCATACCAGGCTGCAACTTAACCTGCTCGCTGACGACCCGTCGTAGATCGGCGACTACCGAAGCAATATCCCGTCCCCGCACGTCGATATACACCCAGCCTGAAGGTCGGGCGTTCTCACTCTTAAGCATCGGCGGACCATCGCTGACCTTGATCTTCGCAACGGTGCCAAGAGTGATCTGGCTGCCTAGAGGGGTATAGATAGGTAACTGCTCCAGAGCGCCGAGTGAATCCCGCCACTCACGAGGGTAACGTACGTTAATTGGGAAACGAGCCAACCCTTCAATCGTCTCCCCGACGTTTTCACCGCCGATTGCGCCGGCCACGATCGATTGCACATCGGCAATATTTAACCCATAGCGGGCCGCAGCTTTACGATCGATATCCACATCAATATAGCGGCCACCGGTCAGTCGTTCGGCCAACGCTGAACTCACACCTGAGACATCCTTGGCAACACGTTCGATGGCTTGGGTGACGGCATCGATCTCCGTCAGGTTGGTACCGGCAACCTTCACACCAATAGGGCTTTTTATGCCAGTGGCCAGCATGTCGATGCGGTTACGAATCGGCGGTATCCAGATGTTGGTCAATCCTGGGACACGCACCGCTTGGTCTAGCTCCTCAACGAGCTTTTCCTGGGTCATGCCTGGGCGCCACTGTTCGTGTGGTTTGAATTGGATGGTGGTTTCGAACATTTCCAAAGGTGCTGGGTCAGTCGCGGTTTCAGCGCGGCCGGCTTTGCCGAAAACGTGTTCGACCTCTGGAACTGTCTTTATCAGACGGTCAGTCTGTTGAAGCAGTTGCGCGGCCTTCTGCGCCGATAATCCAGGCAGAGCTGATGGCATATAGAGCAGGTCCCCTTCGTCCAGCGGGGGAAGAAACTCACCACCCAGACGAGAGATCGGCCACAACGCGCTGACAAAGACTAGCAACGCAACCAGCAGCGTTATTTTAGGTCGATGTAATACGGCGTCCAGAGCGGGTTCGTAGATCCGGATCAACCAGCGATTTAGCGGATTCTGCTGCTCATTGGGAATTCGTCCACGAATCCAATACCCCATCAACACCGGTACGAGAGTTACCGACAGTCCAGCCGCTGCGGCCATAGCGTAGGTTTTGGTGAACGCCAATGGACCGAATAGACGTCCTTCCTGAGCCTCCAGCGTGAACACCGGAATGAACGACAGGGTGATGATCAGCAGACAGAAGAACAATGCAGGTCCTACCTCGGCAGCCGCTTCAGTCATCACGTGCCAATGACGTTCACCTTTCAGTTCCTCCCCAGGATTGGCCACGTGCCAAGCCTCGACCTTCTTGTGGGCATTTTCAATCATCACCACGGCAGCGTCGACCATAGCGCCGATGGCGATGGCAATCCCGCCAAGGGACATGATGTTGGCGTTGATACCCTGATAGCGCATCACGATGAAGGCGATCAGCACCCCAACCGGCAGGGAAATGATTGCCACCAGAGATGAACGCAGGTGCCAGAGAAAGATTCCGCAGACCAACGCGACGACGATGAACTCTTCGATCAGCTTGTGGCTGAGGTTTTCCACGGCACGATCAATCAACTTGCTGCGGTCGTAGGTGGTGACGATTTCAACCCCCGCCGGCAGACTGCTTTTCAGCTCGTCGAGTTTGGTTTTGACCGCCGCAATGGTTTCACGAGCATTCTTCCCGCTGCGCAGAATCACCACGCCGCCGACGGTCTCACCTTCACCGTCGAGTTCGGTAATGCCTCGACGCATCTCAGGCCCTAACTGAATCGTGGCAACATCGCCCAACGTGACCGGCACACTGCCCGCGCCCAGTTTGAGCGGGATGGCGCGAAAGTCATTGAGCGTCTTTAGGTAGCCGGAAGCTCGTACGATGAACTCTGTCTCCGCCATTTCCAGCACGGCTCCACCGGTTTCCTGATTGGCTTTGCCGATCGCCTCGGTCACCTCAGACTGCGTGATACCCAAGTTCGCCAACTTTAGCGGATCGAGCTGGACCTGATACTGTTTGACCATGCCACCTACGGTGGCAACTTCCGCAACGTTCGGCAGCGTCTTGAGCTCGAATTTGAGAAACCAGTCCTGTAGGGCTCGCAGTTGCGCCAGATCGTGCCCACCGCTGCGATCAACCAACGCGTACTGGAAAATCCAGCCAACGCCAGTGGCATCAGGTCCTAAGGCTGGCTTAGCACTGGCTGGTAGGCGGCTTTGTATCTGGCTCAGGTATTCCAACACCCGCGAGCGGGCCCAGTACAAGTCAGTTCCGTCTTCGAACAGCACATAAACGAAGCTGTCGCCAAAGAAGGAGTAACCGCGCACAGTCTTGGCCCCAGGTACCGAGAGCATGGTGGTTGCCAGTGGATAGGTCACCTGGTTTTCGACGATCTGTGGGGCTTGGCCTGGGTAAGGTGTACGGATAATTACCTGAACATCCGACAGGTCTGGCAATGCATCGATGGGCGTACTTTGAACCGCCCAGATCCCCCATGCCGTGACGAACAGCGTCGCCAGCAACACAAGAAAGCGGTTGGCCACCGACCAGCGAATAAGGGCCGCAATCATGGCTGGCCCCCAGAGCGTTCCAGACGTTCAACACGCAGACCATCGTCCGTCTGGCTAACAGCGATCCGAACCTTGTCGCCCGTTTTTAGGCCCTTCATCAGAGCAGGAGTGGCGAGAGGGAAAGTCATCGTCATGCCTGGCATACCCAATGTCTTGAAGGGACCGTGGGCGAGCGTGACTTCTTTGTCGTTGATCTCAACGATCTGACCATCGGCCTCATGCAAAGCGCCAACGGGCATAGTAGATGGCGAAACGTCCAATGAGCTTGCGACAACGCCCTTGAGACTGGCCTCCGAGTCGAGCAGGAACTGGCCAGAGGTCACCACTTTCTGCCCCTCTTCCAAGCCTTTCAATATCGCCGTCTTGCCATCGTTATCCTGGCCTAGCTGCACCTCCACCGGGCGATATCGACCAGCGTCTTCAGAGAGCATGACCAACGCACGTCGACCGGTACGAATGACGGCCTCGCTCGGCACCCACAGAACACTTTGCTCCGTTGAACGATTGAGGCTTACCTGTGCGGTCAAACCTGGTCTGAGTCGGCCATCTGGATTGGGTAACTCAACTCGAACGCGAAGTGTGCGACTGTCCGAACTGGTTTCCGGAAGAATCGCACTGACGACGCCCTTGAGCACAACTCCAGGGAATGCGGATAAACGCGCTTCAGCTGCTTGCCCTACTACGATTGACCCAGCTTCCGCCTCTGGTACAGCCACGGCCAGCCAGACACTGCTCAAACCATTAACACGAGCCAACGTCTCGCCTGCGGCCACCGTCATACCTTCACGCACACTCAGCTCTTGAAGCACACCACCAATAGGGCTGGTCAGCGTCAGGTTCGATTGAACTTTGCCAGTGCGCTCAACTTGAGCAATTAACGTAAGTGGCATTCCGGTTAGCCGCAGTCGCTGCCGGGCCGCTGTCAGCAAGCCAGCATCGCCACTACGCTTGAGGGCGAGAAATTCCTCCTGAGCAGCTGCCCACTCCGGCACCAAGATATCTGCCAAGGCGGCATTCGCTTTCAGCACATCACCAGGTGCGTGGGCATACACACGCTCGACAAAACCCGCTGTACGGGCCTGAATGACTGCAACGTCCCGTTCGTTGAAGGCCAGCACACCTACCACGTTCAGTGTCGAGGCAAATACGCCTCGACTGACACTAGCCAGTCGCACACCAAGGTTCTGAGTCAGGCTTGGATCAATTCGAATGGCAGCGCTGTCCCCCTTGGTATCTGCGTATTGAGGGATCATCTGCATGTCCATGAAGGGTGACTTACCCGGTTTATCGAATTTCTGTTGTGGGTACATGGGATCATACCAATACAGAACTTTTCGATCGGCAGAGGCTTTGGGTTCATGATCCGGTACGACACCAGCTACTCCGCTCATTCGCGGTTGGGCTAACCAGTAACCCCCGGCAACACCCAAGGCAATCGAGATGCCGATGATTAAAGTCCCTTTCCATAATTTAAAAATCATTGAGCGGACTCCCCGTAAGAGAAATACAGGCGAGCGCTGGTCAGGGCACGTTGCTCTTCAACGTCAACCTGCTTGAGACGGGCTTCGATGAGTTCGCGTCGGGCGGCAACAACCGAGTTCAAATCACCCTTGCCGGAGCGGTAGCTGGCCATCGTGAGTTCGACCTTTTCTTTAGCCAACGGCAACAAGCTTTCCTGATTACGGCTGACTGCACGATTGAGGCGCTCGTAGTCAGCCAACTCATCCTCCAGTTGCTGGGTATGCTCGCGTGACAGGGCTTCGCGCTCAGCCTCAAGCTGGTTTAGTTCGGCGTGCTTGGCCGCAATCTTGGGGTTTTGCCGAGAGTTAGGGAACAGCGGGAGATCCCATGAAAACTGCACGCTGACCATGTCACCGAATTGTTGGCCTCGGTGCTGATAATCGAATTCCCAGCTCCAGTCAGACTGCTTTTCCGCCTCAGCTTCACGGATCTTGGCTTGTGCTTCACGGGTCATCGGCACAAAAGCCGCTAATTCGGGGTGATGTTGCAGCTTATGGGAGTAACCTGAGGTCTCAATAGGCCAATCAGGCAAACCGCCTACCGGTTTGTCATCGGCGGCAGGGCCAATCCAGCGCTTGAGGGCGGCCCGGGCCTGTGCACGTTGACGAACTAAATCATCCTGCTGCTCAGCCAGTTGAGCAGCTTCCTGTTTAGGTGTCACCGCATCGGCGGGTTGGGCTCGGCCACCCGCAATCTGAGCTCTGACGGTATCGGTCAGAAGACGGTTTTCTTTGTAGAAGTCCTGGAACAACGCATCTTTACGCTCAACCGAGTAGCTTCTGATCCAGGCTAATGCCGTGGACTGTCGGACGTTCAGACGCGCCACTCGACGCTCGGCTGACGCTCGATCAACAGCCGCATCCGCGACCTCGATACGTGCTTTGCGCTTGTCGCTGTTGGGCATCTCCTGCCTAATCCCGACCACTTGCATGGTCATGAAGTCCTGGTCGATGCTCCATCTGTCGGGTCCACCAATGGGGTAGTTCTGCACGCCCAGCAGTAGCTTGGGATCGGGTAGTTCGCCGGCGGGAATGGCCGCGCTAGTGGCTGCTTGAATTTTGGCGTCTTGTGCGGTCAACGATGGTGCATTGTTTTCGGCCAGACGCAGCGCTTCATCGAATGTCAATGCGCTAGCGAAGCTCGGCAATGCAAGTACGCTTGCCGCCAGGCCGGCCAGGAAGGACCAACCTGTGCAACAGCACTTGGAGTTCATGTTCACGATTCCTGTGATGATCCACCGCGCGCTTCATAAGACATGCGCGCAGATATGCCATCCCGCTAACGCGGAATGAGGCTCAGTGTGGTACAGGAATCAAGTACGTGGGGGTCGCCATACCCCTGAAGAGGTTTGTACGAGCGGGAAATGGCTGGAGAATGATAGAATGAGAGGACTGGACAGGGTGATAGGAGGCTTGATGATCGATACTTGCAACATGCCGCCAGTTTTGCATTCCTGACCGGGCTTACAAGGTTTGCCATGCTCGGTGGGACTTTTCATGTCGTGGCAGCAGTCTTGCCCCATACCATCCATCATCGCCATGCCCATGGTTTTCATCGGGCATGGTTCAATCGATGTCTGAACACCCGCCATCCCGCTGAGGGGAAGCGCCAAGCTAATCAGGAAAATTAGGCAAAACCGCAGGTAGCGTTTCATGAGCTGGAGTGTAGACGGTGCAAATGGCCCTTACAATTCACCCTTGAGACTCCTTAGTCGGCCATCACCAACCGCTATGCCGCGCTCATTTCCATGACCGGGCTTAAAGTACCTAACCATGCGACTAGACAAATAATGATGACTGCCATTGAAAATTCGAGCTTCATGCTACGGCGCAAGGCATTGACCGCGACAGCATAGTCTCCATTTCGAACAGAACGTTCCAAGAGCGGGCTTAGGTGAAAACGGTTGAGCGTCGCTAATACGATCATCCCGGCAAAGAGCAGGACCTTCAAAAATAGCAACTCGCCATAAGTGCTGAGCATCACCTCATCGAGATTTGGCCCAACGATAAATAGGTAGTTCGCCACTCCCGTAATGCTGATGATCACTACAATCACCGCGCCGGCCGATTCAAACCCTGTCAGTACCCGAGCAAGAATTCGTGCTTCTCGCTCACCTTTCAGTGATTTCAAACGCAGCAGCAGGGCAAATGCCGCTAGCGCACCCAACCAACCGCCTGCGGCCAAAAGATGGAAGATATCGCTAATAAAGTGCCAGTAGCGACGGCTCCCCTCGTCCATTGCTCCGTGCCCTGTCCATGCCAGCGTCGCTAGCGCAATCGCGCCACAGACAGTGACAATCCAAAGACTCAGTGTTGGAAAGCGCTTGTTCAGGGAAACGCCAATAATGGCCGTCACCAACGCCCCTATTCGGACCATCCAGGTCAAACCGACGTCAGTCCCCATGAGAACCATTTGAAAGATATGGTGATGTAGCTCCATGAAACCCGACACGCCACTCATTGCTTTCGCAAGTAACAACATGGCGGCAAGGGACAGAGCTACACCTACAGCAGAAGTACTGTAAAGAAGCGACTCAAAATTCAAAACTGTTCCCGATATTCTTTCTTTTCCCCTGAGGCTATAAAGACCAAAAATTGCCAGTCCAAATAACAGCATCAGGTCGAAATAAAGAGCAAAGCGAACAACGATATTTAATGAGTCGCTCATGAATCATTTCACTTTGAAAGAAAAGTTGCCGGTAATCGGGTGAGTGTCCGAGGAAACGGCACGCCATTCGACTTTGTAAGTACCCGTGGTCAATGGGGATGCGGGTGTAATAACCATCGTCTTCGGATCACCGCCACCTGCCACGTTAGCTTTTACGCCCATAGGTGAATTCGGCATACCAGGCATATCGGTCATAATCAGCTTTGCACCAGAGAACTGAGTCGTTAGATTCTCAGAAAAGTGCAGTTCGATTTTAGACGGAGCCGCCGCATCCGATCCTTCAGCGGGAGTAGAAGAAACCAGCTTTGGATGCGCCTGAGCAACTGCACTCAGAAGCAAACCCGCAGTCAGCGCAACAGCTACGGTGGTAGTTTTAAGGAATGACATGCAAGACTCCTGACAGCAAAAGCTGTTGGTTCTAGGTTTTTAGGGAATATCTAGTTTTTTACTTTTTGACGCTCGTTAAAACCACTGACGAATACCTAGCAAATTCCGTGTTCTAGGGCCGGCTGGACAGGGAGGAATCACAAGATTTCCAACGTCACAGTGCGAGTACACGATGCCACATGAACGCAAACTGTTCGATTACATTTCAGTCAGCTTGGGGCGGGTTTTTGGCACTGATCTGCCCGGATACGGCGCCAAATACGCGACTTTCTTTGGAACGCTCCAAGAGTTTTCTCTCATCCAAAAACGATCCTATTGAGCTAACCACATGTTGCCTGCATACATATGAACAAGGTGTCTTAGACCTTTCTTGCATCAGCACATGGGAGTTCAATATGAAAGGCTGTTATTCCGTTTAACGACGTACACCATATTTTTCCGTCATGCGCTTCAATGATAGATCGAGTAATCGATAAACCTAGCCCTGCATTACTTGGACTTCCTTCTCTGCGAGCTGGGTCCACGCGATAAAATCGATCAAACAGCTTTTCAAGATGCTCGGACGCAATGGGCTCTCCCGGGTTCTCCACAGAGACTGATATTGAAGTTCCTTTCTGCCGAATATCGACAGTAATACACTTTCCTTCGGGGGTGTACCGGAGCGCATTTGAGAGCAGATTAGAGATGGCCCTGTCGAGCATGAGTACGTCACCTCGGACGCTACCCCTGCCTGTGACCTTCAGGTCGATCCCTCGCTCATCAGCCAGCAAACGGTAGTACTCGAGTAATTTCTCTACTACTGCTACCAGGTCAATCGGTTTGTTTTCATGTGTAATTAGACCGTTATCTGATTTCGCTAGAAAAAGCATGTCATCAATCATACGTCCCATACGTTTCAAGTCATCAAGATTTGAGTACAGATTGTCCTCGTAGTCCTCAATATTTCTTTTTCTAGATAAAATCACTTCAGTGTGAGTCATCAAATTGCTAACGGGTGTCCGTAATTCGTGAGCAATGTCCGCAGAGAAGTTCGATAAACGAACAAACGCATCGTCCAGTCTAGATAACATTGCGTTGAACGAGAGCACCATCTGCTGGAGCTCTTGGGGAACGGGACCTAATGGAATACGCTCTTTGAGCGATTTAGCTGACATCGAAGCTGCTACCTGAGTGACTAGGCGAATAGGTCGTAGTCCACTACGCGCTACCATCCAGCCCAGTGCAGCACTGACCAGCGCGCTTATCACCAGTCCTATCCAAAACCATCGTTCAAGCGTCTCGAAGAAGGCCATATGTTGAGTAACATCAAAGATCAACATCACTGTCAATGGCTTGTCCTGCCCCGTCACTATGGCTTGCGCCGTCACGCCTCGAAATATCTGCTCCTGGTCTCGCCACTCCCAGACATTGCTGTTTGTGACCGTTCGGAAGTCTTCAGGAACTACGATCGGACCTGGGTCAGCAAACAGGAGCTTACCGTCACCATCGATGATAAGAGCTGTCAAATCACGATGAGCACCAAGCAGTGCCTCCAGCTCAGGCTTAACATCACTGAATTGATCAATGCTGTTCAACCCAGTCAAAATTCTTTGCGTCGAGTGAAGCTTTTCGTTCAGCGCCTGCTGATCCAGCATCTTGAAATGATGCCGGCTGAGGTTGTTAAAACTGAGTCCAGCGACGGTGAGCACAGCCGTTACAGCTAGCATGAACATCAGGCTCATGCGCGTAGTCAGGGACATTCGCTTCATTCCGACCCCGTCCCCGAATCCGGCGCATCCAGCATGTACCCCATGCCTCGAGAGGTGTGGATAAGCTTGACCTCAAAATCATCATCAATCTTTGCTCTGAGCCTCCTGACAGCAACCTCGATGACGTTAGTATCGCTGTCAAAGTTCATGTCCCAGACCTGGGAAGCAATAAGCGACTTGGGCAGAACCTCACCTCGACGACGGAGCAGCAATTCGAGCAACGCAAACTCTTTGGCCGTTAGATCTATACGTTTGCCTGCGCGGATAACCCTGCGTTTGAGGAGGTCCACCTCCAAATCAGCCAATTTCATATGGGTTTGGGAGGGGGCAGTGGTACCTCTACGCAGCAGCGTTCTGACGCGAGCCAGCAATTCAGAAAATGCGAAGGGTTTGATCAGGTAATCGTCAGCCCCCAGCTCAAGTCCTTTTACCCGATCCTCAACTCGGTCTCGCGCCGTGAGGAAAAGCACAGGGACATTTTTTCCGGATGCTCTCACTTTCTGAAGTACTTCCCAGCCATCCAGCCCAGGCATCATCACATCGAGAATCAGCAGGTCATACGCCTCGCTCAAGGCGTGCTGAAGCGCGTCTTTGCCATTGGTAAAACGATCAACATTGAACCCCGCCTCGGTGAGTCCTTGCTGCAAATAAATACCTATTTTGGGTTCGTCTTCCGCAACCAGAAGTCTCATGGGGATGGCTCTCGAATAATTGTGAGGCTGAGTCTGCAATGAAATGCCTCTGCCAACCAGCAACTGACAGAAAAGTAATATTGGCTTCAGGTAGATGTCAGCGAGTGCTGTCTAGGGTTCGAGCATGAGTACTTTCTGGTGCTCGACCGACTCTTAACCATGAAAGCTAGAGGAGCCGGAAAACAAATCAAAAAGGAGCTTCCTCATGAACCGTTTAAAAGTCCTATTCTTTGCTAGTTCGATACTCATCTCAGCATCTGCGTTGGCTGAAGGTGGTGCAGATCGGATTATGGAGCGCATGGAAAGCCTGCGCGATAAAGCCGAAGCGACCTTGGTACAAGCTGAAAAAGCTCCTGAAGGGCAGCGCCATGTTCACATGGCCGAGCATATGAAAATACTGGGCGAGATCATGGGCCAGCTTCATCTAGATCATCCAAAAGCATCAATGTCACCTCAGGAACATCTCGCCTGGATGGAAAAACACGACGCCATGGTTGATGACGTTTTGAACCAAATGCAGCGCGAGCACAAACTGATGCTTTCTGAGAACCATCAGTAACCGAATAACTCCTACGGGGCTCTCTGAACCGCCCACTAGACACGGCGTCATCTGGGCGCCGTGTTTTCTCAGGAAAACTGACAGAAATGTAGTGTTCAAGTCAGTTAACGCTCAGCTCTATCCCTTTAGCATAGCTAGTATTTTCCACTGGCTCTCGAGGTCACCATGAAAACTAAGCTCATTACTCCAGTTATTGCGGCAATCACCCTACTCCTCGGCGCTACGGCGATGGCCAGCGTAGGTCATGGGAAAGAGGATATCGGTCAGCCTGGAGTCGCCTCAGAGGTCACTCGCACGGTTGATGTAGAGATGGGTGATATTTTCTTCAAAACTAAAAGCATCGACGTAAAGCCCGGTGAAACGGTTCGCTTTGTACTTCACAACAAAGGGGCGTTGCTGCACGAGTTCAATATCGGCCAAGCCGCTGCTCACGCGGCGCACCAAAAAGAAATGGCGAGCATGTTCCAGAATGGAACGCTTACACCCACCGGAACTGGAAAAATGTGGGGCAACATGGGCCATAGCATGGGAGGCATGAAGATGGTTGGAATGGAACACAACGACCCGAATAGCGTGCTGATCGAGCCAGGGGCAACCAAGGAGTTGATCTGGACCTTCAACAACACAACTGGACTTCAATTTGCCTGCAACGTGCCAGGTCATTACCAGTCGGGGATGGTCGGTCAATTTGACTTGAAGTAAGCCTGAACCGACCGCTAAAACCGCGTCGACGCAAGAGTTCGCTATGCTCTGAGGCAGAGATCAGAGCAACACGCTCACACACGGGGTCTAGATCATGGATAAGCATCAGCATCCGGCTGGAAGCACCTCCCCACCATTTTGGAGGCGCAAAACAGGCGTTGTACTGATCATGCTCATTGCGATCGGTGCCTTTTACGGGGTGCGGGAACATTTCACCCACGTTTATCCGTATTTGCCCTACCTCATCCTGTTGATCTGTCCATTGATGCATTTTTTTGGACATGGACATGGCGGACATGACCATGGCGATCAGGCAGGAACCAACAAGGAAGAGAAATAGCTATGCCCACTCCACCGAGCCACCACGATCACGGTCCCGCCCACGCTGCCTCACCCAATGACGGTGGTCTACGCGACCCGGTGTGCGGTATGGCGGTTATACCTCCAAGTAAATTTGGCGAGTCTTACCAAGGACAGACGTATCAATTTTGTAGCCAGAAATGCCAAGAGAAATTTCGGGCAGATCCAGAACGCTACATTGGTAATCATCCCAGCGCTGAACCCAGCAGCGCCGCTATAGAGCCCACGCTACAGGTAGCCACTGAGTTTACCTGTCCTATGCACCCGGAAATAAGACAGCCAGGGCCCGGCAATTGCCCTAAATGTGGCATGACATTAGAGCCCGTCATGCCCGCGCTTGATGACGATGACAAACCCGAGCTCCTGGATTTCACCCGCCGCTTTTGGTGGTCGCTGCCTTTAACCGTAATGGTGGCCCTTCTAGCCATGGCGGGTCACTCATTACAAATCTTCCATGGTTCGGTTCAAAACTGGATCGAGTTCGCTCTTGCCACTCCGGTCACCTTATGGGCAGGTTGGCCCTTTTTTGTAAGAGGCATAGCATCCGTTAGAAATCGCAGTCCAAACATGTGGACTCTGATTGGTTTAGGTACTGCCGCAGCCTATCTTTACAGCGTCGCGGCAACCCTATTTCCCCAAAGTTTTCCCACCACCTTCATGCAAGATGGACGCATCGGCGTCTACTTCGAAGCCGCTGCGGTCATCATCTCGCTCACCTTGCTTGGGCAGATTCTTGAGCTCAAAGCACGGTCACAAACCTCCGCCGCCATTAAGTCCCTTCTTGGCCTATCTCCCAAGACTGCACGCAGGATCAACGCCGATGGTCAGGAGGAAGACATTCCTCTTACCCATGTTCACTTGGGAGACCATTTGCGGGTCAGACCTGGTGAAAAAGTGCCAGTTGATGGCTCTGTACTCGAGGGAGAAAGTGCGGTGGATGAATCCATGCTCACTGGTGAACCTGTGCCGGTCATGAAAAGAGCAGGGGATAGTCTGATCGGTGCCACGCTTAATACTCATGGAAGCTTGGTGATGGAGGCGCGAAAGGTCGGCGCTGACACCATGCTGTCGCAGATAGTACAAATGGTCGCACTAGCCCAACGCTCCAAAGCGCCCATGCAACGAATGGCCGACTCGATCGCCGGCTACTTTGTGATGGCGGTTATCGCGATTGCGTTGCTGACCCTCATAGGTTGGGGACTGTTCGGCCCGGAACCCAGCTGGGTCTTCGGCCTGATCAACGCTGTCGCCGTGCTTATCATCGCTTGTCCCTGTGCTCTGGGTCTGGCAACGCCCATGTCGATCATGGTTTCGACGGGTAAAGCCGCCAGTATGGGTGTGCTGTTCAGAGATGCCAGTGCCATCGAAAACCTTTGCAAGATCGACACACTGATTGTCGATAAAACGGGAACCCTGACAGAGGGACGGCCGGTATTTCACAGTGTGGAGGCCACACCAGATTTCAACCCACGCGATGTGCTTCAACTGGCCGCTAGCCTTGATCAAGGCAGCGAACATCCTTTGGCACACGCCATCGTCGATCACGCCCGAACTGAAAATATTGCGCTCACCAAGCCTGAATCGTTTGAGTCCGGCTCAGGGATTGGGGTGAGTGGTCTCGTTGATGGCAAGAAAGTACAGCTGGGCAACACTGCACTGATGGAAGCTGCCGGCGTGAGCACAAAGGTCTTACAAGAACGTGCAGAGTTGTTGCGCCTTGAAGGCATCAGCATCATCTATCTAGCAGTTGACGGGGTCTTGGCAGGATTACTAGCGGTCTCAGACCCGATAAAACCGACCTCTAAAGAAGCAGTCACCAAGCTTAAGGCTGATAACGTAAAAATCATCATGGCCACGGGAGACGGGCTCACCACCGCACGTGCTGTCGCCAAGGAGATGGGTATTGAAGAGGTTCATGGTGAAGTGAAACCTCAGGACAAGGAGCGCCTGGTGGCGGACCTCCAGCAATCCGGTCGAAAGGTTGCCATGGCCGGCGACGGTATCAACGACGCACCGGCCTTGGCGCGAGCAGATGTGGGCATTGCCATGGGTACAGGGACTGACGTCGCGATGAATAGCGCGCAGCTCACGCTGGTAAAAGGCGACCTGATGGGGATTTTACGGGCACGGGCACTTTCGGTTGCAACGGTAAAAAACATGCGGCAAAACTTGGGGTTCGCCTTCCTTTACAACTCAATGGGTATTCCCCTCGCCGCAGGCCTGCTCTATCCACTGACGGGGCACCTTCTGTCTCCAATGATTGCTGCGTTAGCCATGAGCGTCAGTTCTGCGTCTGTAGTTTTCAATGCTTTGAGGCTGAGGAATACCCGAATTGAATGAGCGTAACCGATGCTCACAGCCCGCTATACATAACTCTTGACCTTACCGTGGTGTCAACGTTGATCTTGTTGTTGCGGTGAAAATAGACTGCTCAGCACAAGAGGAATAACCATGTTCGTCTTAAACGTATCAGGCATTGGTTGCGGTAGCTGCGTCAGCAAAATCACCAAAGCAATTCAGTCACTGGACAGCGAGGCTATGATTTCCGTGGATCGCGCAGCAGGTAAGGTAAGCGTTGAAAGCAGTGAAAACCCAGAGCAAGTCCGTAAAACTGTCGAAGCACTCGGTTTCCCTTCCCAAATCAGCGCCTGAGGCGCTGATTCCCTCGCTGGGTAAAGTTTATTATTCACCTCGCAGAGCTTTAAGTAGCCCCTTAAATGCTCCATTTAATCTAGTAAAGGCGGTTTCGAAATGAATTTCATTTTCCGTATACTTTGCGACCTCGACCTGTTGATCCACAGTATTTTGATCAATGGAAGGTTGGTTCGGCGTACTGTAAAGCAAAGCACCGCCGTGAATATCACTTACTAATTCGTTTACGGCAATATGTTTTGGGTTTGTTGTTTTTAAAGAGAACGGAGTAGCCAAACCTCCTTTTGTTTGGCTAGCCAGTACAGCAGAAAAGTCCAAGTCCCTGGCCTTAAAGTTAGGAGTGTCGGCATTAGCGATATTATTGCTAAGTACCTCAGCTCGTTGGCTGCGAAAACGTAATGCTCTTTCTGCGGAGCCAAGCGCTTTGTCAAAATTAATACTCACCGGTGGCCACCTTTAGTTACGCTGCCATTTAATTCCCACCTATCGAACACTCAAGTGCTTAACGTAGTGCGTCCGAGCCGATGTATGATTTCAGCGAAAAACTCAAAAAACGCCACGCCATCGTGCAGTGACCGGAAACTTACAACGCCGCACAGGTAAATTTTAGATGGTGGATGGAGGTTATGTGTCGTTGGATAGCTTAGACCTTACGGACTAATCACTCTGCATCTCAAGAGAAATATCGCAACCTGACACAACTGTAATATTGGCCTAAGCTTCCTGACAGGGGATGAGTCTTATAGTCCTATTGAGCCTCAAGCTCACCCCCTAGAGTCAACGACTGATGTGGATTCAGGGGTCACCAATAATCATCCGAGGCCCCCCAAATGAACCCTATCAAAACCTTGTTCGTCATCGCGGCTCTGACCGTCTCTTCTTTGGCTATGGCTGAAGGGGGTGGTGACCGGACTTTCGCACGCATGGAAGTGGCCAGGAATAATTCGATGGAATCGTACCGAGTAGCTCAAACGCAAAATGCCCAACATCCCGTCGCTGAAAGCAAAGCCAAGGCGATGGATCACAAGAATTGCTAAATAGCTAGCCCTCCAAGCTGACAGAAATGTAATCACTGCGGTGGTTTAAATGTGGCAATTTCTGAGCTCGCTTGCCGTAAGAGTTTGTCTTTTGTGACGGTGGGCAAAGCTGATCCGGGCAACTCATGATCGGTTGTTTCGCACGGCTTCCCTTTTGACTGATTGGAAATAAACGGCATGCATTCCAAAACCTCTAGACGGACATTCGTAAAAGGCTTGGCCGCTGGTGGCATTCTCGGCGGCTTTGGCCTTTGGCGCACTCCAGTATGGGCGGTGACAAGTCCAGGTCTGCCGAGCGTACTCACCGGCAATGAATTTGATCTGTTTATTGGTGAAACACCTGTAAACATTACCGGCTCGCCGCGAACAGCCATGACCATCAATGGATCATTGCCAGGACCTTTGCTGCGTTGGCGCGAAGGAGAGACAGTCACCCTGCGTGTAAAAAACCGCCTGGACCAAGACACCTCAATCCATTGGCACGGGATCATTCTGCCGGCCAATATGGACGGTGTACCTGGCTTGAGTTTCCATGGCATCGCACCCGACGGCATGTACGAGTACAAGTTCAAGGTTCATCAGAATGGTACGTACTGGTACCACAGCCACTCGGGCTTACAGGAGCAGGCAGGGGTTTACGGGCCAATCGTTATCGACTCGAAAGAGCCTGAACCTTTTCAATACAACCGCGACTATGTGGTGATGTTGACTGATTGGACCGATGAAGATCCTAGTCGCGTCATGGCCAAGCTTAAGAAACAGTCGGGCTACTACAACCACCATAAACGCACCGTTGGTGATTTTATCGACGATGTCAGTAAGCAAGGTTGGTCAGCTACAGTAGCTGACAGGAAGATGTGGGCTGAAATGAACATGAGCCCAACCGACCTTGGAGACGTCAGCGCAGATACTTACACCTATCTCATGAATGGCCAGGCGCCAAACGGTAACTGGACCGGTATTTTCAAGCCGGGTGAGAAGCTACGACTACGCTTTATCAACGGCTCGGCGATGAGCTATTTCGACGTCCGCATTCCTGGTTTGAAAATGACCGTTGTGGCCGCCGACGGCCAACACGTCAACCCAGTGAGTGTTGACGAATTCCGCATCGCCGTAGCTGAAACGTATGACGTGATCGTAGAGCCTGCCAGTGAAGAGGCTTACACCATCTTCGCCCAGTCTATGGATCGGACGGGTTATGCACGCGGAACCCTCGCTCTTCGTGAAGGGCTAGTTGCTCAGGTACCTGCTATAGATCCACGTCCAATCGTCACTATGGATGACATGGGGATGGGCGGTATGGCTGGTATGGACCATGGCAGCATGGCTGGTATGGGCGGCGCAGAGAAGACACCAGGTGACATGTCCGGCATGGCGGGCATGGCGGGCATGGACCACAGCAAGATGACCGGTATGGACCAAAGTGACATGACCGGGATGACCGGCATGGACAGCGGTGACATGACTAACATGGCGGGCATGGATCACAGCAAGATGGCTGGGATGGGCAATGGTGATATGTCAGGGATGGCTGGCATGGGTGGTATGGGTGGAGAAATGCAGACACACCCTGCCTCTGAAACCAACAATCCCCTGGTTGATATGCAAGCCATGAATCCAACGCCAAAGCTAAGTGATCCGGGCATAGGCTTGCGGAACAATGGTCGTCGAGTGCTCACTTACTCCGACTTGAAAAGCACTTTCCAAGACCCTGACGGCCGCGAGCCAAATCGTACCATCGAGCTTCATTTGACCGGTCACATGGAGAAGTTTTCGTGGTCGTTCAACGGCATCAAATTCTCTGACGCCGAACCGCTGCGCCTGAAGTATGGCGAGCGTCTGCGCATCACCTTGGTGAACGACACCATGATGACACACCCCATCCACCTTCACGGCATGTGGAGTGACCTTGAGGACGAGAACGGCAAGTTCATGGTGCGCAAGCACACGATCGATATGCCACCAGGTACCAAACGCAGCTATCGAGTCACCGCTGATGCCTTAGGCCGTTGGGCATATCACTGTCACCTGCTTTTCCATATGGAAATGGGCATGTTCCGTGAAGTACGGGTTGATGAGTAAAGGAGACGATCTGTGAGCACATACCGAAATCGTAATTCCCTCGTGGGTTGCCTCTTTGCCGCTGTCCTGCTGGGTGGACTCTCGTCCACGGTGCTGGCAGAGGAAAATGGCAGCGACCATTCAACCACTGTTCCTGTTACAGCAACGGACAAGCCAGCAACGGCAAACGATTCGAAGCTAGATCACGGGGCGATGGACCATAGCCAGATGAGCCATGAGTCGATGGATCATGACCAAAAAACCAAAAAGGCAGATTGAGATCATGACCAGTAAGTTTTTACGCCCAACGCTGATGGCACTTGCAGTCTCTACCGGTCCAGCATTCTTTTTCATGGCTCAAGCCGCTGAAGAGATGGATCCGTCGATGGCGATGCCATCAAGTGCGGACGCAAAGTCTTCAACTGCACAAAAATCCAAACCCGCCAAACCGAAAGATGCCGCGATGGATCACTCCAAGATGGACCACGGCTCAATGGGAGCCATGGACCATAGCAAGATGGGGGCTATGGATCACAGCGATAACGGGCAAATGGACGGTATGGAAAGCATGGATGGAGGGGCGACTACCACAAGCCGAACCCCAATCCCCGTACTTACCGACGCTGACCGGGCCGCCGCTTTTCCAGACTTACCAGGCCATGGTGTGCACGATAAAAAAATTAACTCGTTCATCCTCCTGGATAAATTTGAGTACCAAGACGCTGACAACGGTAGTGCGCTGGCTTGGGATGCAAAAGGGTGGATCGGCGGTGACGTCGATCGCCTATGGTTGCGTTCGGAAGGCGAACGTACCAATGGCGTAACCGAGAACGCTGAACTTCAGGCTCTGTGGGGACACGCCATCGGTCCTTGGTGGGATGTCGTCACCGGCATTCGACAAGACTTCAAACCTGGGTCACCTCAAACATGGGGAGCGCTCGGTATTCAGGGCATGGCCCTCTATAACTTTGAAGCTGAAGCGACTGCTTATATTGGTGAGAACGGTCAAACCGCAGCTCGGTTTGAAGGCGATTACGACATCCTGTTGACCAATCGCCTGATCTTGCAGCCGACCGCCGAAGTAAACTTGTACGGGAAAAATGATCCTCAGCGCGGCATAGGATCTGGATTGGCCAACACCGAACTAGGCCTGCGGTTGCGCTACGAAATTACTCGTCAATTCGCACCCTACATTGGTGTTAGCTGGAATCGCTCATATGGTAAGACGGCTGACCTAGCCAGCGATGAAGGGGAAAAGACAAACGAGGCCCGGTTTGTAGCTGGTATTCGGATGTGGTTCTGAGCGATTTGAGCACTAGCCCTACGAATTCAAATGATCGGGGAGTTGGCTCCCCGACTCTAAAGTAGATCCTTCAATGTAACCTTTGCAGCGGCATGAACGCTTGAGTGGGGTTCTATTGCTTCGTAGAACATCTCGCCGTCTCCAAGGGAAAAGGAAATATTCATGACAGGTAGCTTCCGACTTTCAAGTCGATTTCTGCGTATTGCAACATTCGCTGCGCTGTTCATCGGCTCAACGGCTCAAGCGGCGCAGGCCCTGACCATCGATGTGCATCGAGATGCAAACTGCGGATGCTGCAAAAAATGGATTCAGCATCTTGAGGCCAATGGCTTCACCGTCATTGATCATGTAGAAACCAACATGAGTGCTGTCAAACAAGATCTAGGTGTCGCTCCACGACTCTCGTCTTGTCACACTGCGATGATCAACGGGAAGTTTGTTGAAGGTCATGTGCCAGTTGAGCAAATAATTGCGATGAGTAAGCGTGACGACCTTCTCGGGATCGCTGCTCCTGGAATGCCAGCAGGTTCTCCAGGAATGGAAGTCGACGGAGTACATGAGACCTACCAAATAATCGGCCTGACCAAAGCCGGCGTAGATCAGGTCATTGCTGAATACCCCGCAAACTAATCCCACCTCATCCATTCGGCCACAGCATGGTCCCAGCTCATGGCCATGCAGCGGGACATGCTATGTTGATTTCATTCTCAAGCAATACGCAAAGGACGATCAGCAACAAGCTGTAAAGGCGCGCCTGCGCCGAATCGGATAACCCCGTACTGCTGTCCTCAATAACAATTTGAGATGACGCCATGCTCCGTCTGCTGACAAGCACTGCGCATCTGACCACGATAGTGCTAAGTTCGGGTGGCGTTGCCACTCAGCTTGCCTTTCCGAATCTGGACATCTGTCTCGGCTGAAAGCGTAGAAAAGTTAAATTACAGTGGTTTGAGAGTTCTTTTTTTGCAGGCTTTTCAGACGCAGGGTCGCGCGTTGTACAGCGGCCATTTTTTCTGGACGCTTCATTCGTTTCCATTTTCTGATGTCTTCCTTGGTGCGACCGCAGCTGACGCACAGTTCGCTGTTCAACTGGCAGACAGAAGTACACGGATTCTCGATGTCCTTGGCCATTGGTCAATTCCTCGGCGAACTTATGCGAACTACGGGCTCATTGCTAAGCCTGAACGGCGACCTGATCGGGTGAAACAGCGCCCGGCTTCGTGCGGTACTCAACTGTCAGATGAGTGATCTCATGAACTGTCGCAAGCCGTTCTCGTATGTTTTGTGCATTCACTGCTGGGCTGCCTAGAACACTCACAATAGCGGCGCGGGCTTGCGGCCCTACCTGCCAGACATGAAGATCTATGATCGAAGCATCTCCCTGTCGCTCAACCAGTTCACGAATCTCTTCAGCGACATGATCATCTGTCTGGTCTAGCAATACACTCGCAGTCACCCGCATCAACGACCAAGCCCAGCGTGCGATGACAACTGCACCCACAATCCCCATTGCAGGGTCGAGCCAGACCCAACCAAGGTAACGACCAGCAAGCAGTGCTGCGATGGCCAGAACCGAAGTCAGTGCATCTGCAATGACGTGAATATAAGCAGAGCGCAGATTATTGTCATGACCATGTGCATGGTGAGATTCATCTTGGCCGTGGTCATGCCCATGGTGATGATTATGACCGCCAGACAGCAAAAGCGCGCTCACCACATTCACTGCTAATCCGACAATTGCGATAAGAGTCGCTGTCCCGAATTGCACTTGAGTCGGTTGAAAGAGACGAAATAGCGACTCTCCGGCAATTCCCAAAGAGACCAGTCCCAAAATCAGAGCAGATGCGAAGCCACCCAAGTCTCCAACCTTGCCAGTTCCAAAACTGTAGCGAGCATTTGAGGCATGTCTTTTTGCGTAACCGTAAGCAGCTGCGGCTATGCCAAGTGCTCCAGCGTGTGTTGCCATGTGAAATCCATCAGCAAGCAACGCCATTGAGCCAGTGAGATAACCTGCGGTGATTTCAGCAACCATCATTACGACGGTCAGAGCCACTACCCACAAGGTTCGCTTGGCGTTTTCTTCATGTGATTTCCCCAGGAACATATGGTCGTGGGAATAGTCGGTGTACGAATTACTCATCTGGGCAAATCCTATTTGGAATAGCGGCGAATGGCTTCGAGAAGCTCATCGACGCCTTTCGCTCTTTCTTCGTTGCTGAGTGTCGGATTCGCAACGTGTTCACGAGCGTGGTCTTCGATAATTTCATCCATCAGCCCATTGATAGCGCCACGGGCAGAAGCGACCAAAAGCAGGGTTTTCGAGCAGTCATCATCAGAGTCGAGTGCTCGCTCAATCGCCTGGACTTGCCCAGCGATTCGCTTTACACGCTTAAGAAGATTGTCTTTGCTTGATCTCATATGACCCATACCATACCCCCCCTACCTATATTGAGAGTATGTTCACACGTTCCAATCAGCCATACAACCCCAGGGACGCTCGCCGCCGGGATGGATATACCAACAGTTTCTTCAATCCACAAAAAAAGGCGCCACTAGGGCGCCTAAGCCGTCTCCAAACCAAAGGAGAAACAAGGAGACGGGGTGTATCGGGGATACCGGACAGTTGATGCCGATGGCTAATGCCCGTTAAAGGAGTTGCAGTGGATATTCAACAATCAGTCTGACCTCGTCCAAATCAGATTCGAAATCGGTAGCTCGTGTCGTTGCTTGGCGGACACGTAAAGACATGTCCTTCAGTGAGCCTGACTGGATGACATACTTAGCCTCGATGTCTCGCTCCCAACGCTTTTGGTCCTGCAATGGGGCACCGTCCGCTCCGCGACGCATGTACACGCTGTTTGCGTTGGAATAGTCCGCATCCCAACCCTTAGCGTAGCGGGTCATGAAGCTCAGACCGGGGATGCCGAAAGCCTGCATATCTAGATCGTAGCGCAGCTGCAAGGATTGCTCTTTCGGTGAGTTGAAATCGCTGTACTGAATGGAGTTATCCAAAAAAATTGAGTCGGACTGGCGAAGGTAGTCAAAGTCGTCGTTACCATTATTGCGCTGGTAACCAACGGTCACGGCGTGCGCTCCGAATTTGACCCCGGTCTTGCCGCTCCAGATCTTGTTATCGAAGCTTCCCAGAAGTTTTTCACCCTCATCAACCGCTCGGTAGTAATTAAAGCCGCCAATTAGCGATACGCTTTCTGAGAGTGGATAGCTCAATGTGGTGCCCGCGTAGTATTGGTTCCACACATCCTTGAATTGGCTGGTGTAAAGACTCACACCTACGTGTTCATTGACCGTGTAATCGCCCCCTAGATAAGCGATCCATGGAGCATCTACTACACCGGCGTAAAAAGTTGAAAAGCCGTCACGCATGCTACTGGAATTGGGTTGGCTCATCGCATGCAGCCGGCCCCCCTGAAGGGTCAGGCCTTTGATGCTGGTATTAGTGAACGTTGCACCCCGGAAACTCTCCGGGAGAAGTCGGGAATCCCCATAGGCAACGACAGGCGTCGATGGAAATACGTCGCCTACCTTGACGACTGTATCCAGGAAACGCACTTTTGCGGCCCCGCCTACTTTTGAGTAGGAGTCTTCAGGTTGGCCTTTGCTATTGTGCGGCAAGACATCGACTGAGCTACGGGCTCCCGAGCGACCATCACCTGAATCGAGCTTGAGGCCTTCCATTGCAAACGCATCAATGCCGAAGCCTACGGTACCTTGAGTAAAGCCTGATTCGAATCGGCCAATGATGCCATGAGCCCATTCGGCTGAGTAACCATTGCCCGTGGGGCTTGATTGACCCTTTCGATAATCACGATTGAGATAGAGATTCCGATTGAGAATACTAAAGGTGCTCCCCTCAATGAACCCTTCAGGCTTTTGCTCCACAGCTACTGCAACTTGCCCCATGCTCATGCCAAGGGAAATGAGAGAAAGACCATAAATGCTTTTATTGTTCATTTAACACTCCAGGCTTTAGCTTGGCAGAGTTTCTTTATGAAATATTTTTTATAATTATAAAAGCCACCAGCACGTGAGGATTTCTCCTACGTGCCGGCAGACATAATTTCATACAATAGATAACTCCAGCGTGACCTGAAAATTACTTCTGTGTCAGCGAACAGCAAGCAGGCTCAAAACATACCGAACAACCTTGCGCAGTCAGGGCTAACGCTAATTAACTTCCGTGAGGGCAGTTAGTACCCATAACCTTGTATTCCAAGGTGTTGAGCTTGCCCGCCGAATCTTCATAGGTCATGCGCGAAGGGGCTACGCCACAGGTTTTATTGGCTTGAGTGGTACTGATTACCTTCTGGACATCGAGGTTCATTCCGTATTCATAATGAACAACTTCAGGTGTCGCCTTTCCGTTTTCTAAGGCGTACTGCTCCATCGCCTTCTGGTTCTCTTGCATCATTCGACCATAAACACGGTCACCACCTCCTTCAGCCATGGCCAAAGAAGACATGGTCAAGATGGAAGCGGCAAAAACAACTTTTAATAATTTCATGATTTTCTCCTAGTGCTCACTTACTTCTGACTAGAGGATAACCAGTGATGCCTTTCAGGAAGCTGCCGCGAATATTACATATCTGTAAGGCCTCTCGTAGAGCTCGTGAGTTCAACTATTTAAAGTTTAGCTTTATTGGCAGAGCACGCTGAATGCATCATACGACCATCAGAAATCAACTCGTATCCCACCTGGAGCATCTAGAGATTTTTTATAAAAATGCATATCTTCCTATTATGAAAAGCGGCTTTGACCGCTACAGGCGGATGAATCGTTTGGGCGTAGCTAAATGAGACTACGAACGTGTCACAAAAGCCTCATGGGCTGCGGAAATTAGGCACTACGTAGAGCACCGAAAACGCAATCGGCAGGATGGTCTTTAACAGCAATACGGTCTCGGAGGATAGGTTTTTATCTTATCCTTAACGTCATCGAAGATGACATTGAAGCTGTGCAGCAGGCGCTCCGTTTGCAACATTTGATCGTGAAGGATCTCAAGCAGGACAGCACAAACTACTGCCTGCCCAAGGATAAAGATAAAGCCTTCGAATCTTGAGGTTGTTTTCTCCAGCACGACCAAACCCGCTGACGATATCGGCAGGGCGAGCATTTTGCCGTTGATGTCGCCCGAAGCTTCAATAGAAGTGATTTTTCGTTATGTCGTGGGGCGGTGGCGAGACTCGTCCGACTGGCGTACTGTGGACCATCGGCGGCGATGGGGCCAAGAAGGGTCGCCTCATAAACTTGGCTTGAACTCTTGCTGTGTGGATAGCCAGTTAACTGCGTACTCACTGCGTCGTCAATTTGAGCCGACCAAGTGCCATCTCTAATCCAACCCACACGAATTCGTCGCTCTCAAATACCCAAAGCTTCCAAATTCCTATTTCTTACTGCGCTCAAGACAGCCATCCGGTTTTCTGTACCTGAATCCATATCAGGTACGGTGCCATGCTCCAGATCCTTACCCACATTAGCGAAACGCGGCGCTGGCTGTTTTCACTGCTACTGTTCTTGTCAACTGCGTCCCACGCGGAGACGTGGGTCATTACAAACCGAGCACATCCAGTATCCGCACCTTCTGGCGCTCGCGTCATCTTCCTGGATGATCAGCAGCGCCTTGAAGAACAACTTTCCAACCAACTACCCGCCGATCCACGCCAGGCAGAAGCGGCCATTCAACGCTACCTTGTCAGCCCTGCAGGGAAGCATCTGCAAAACGAGTTGGCCCAAGCCCAGCAGGGCGTCATAGACGCCTGGAGCCTGCGAGTCGAAAAACTCCCAGCCGTGGTCGTAGATCGTCGCTACGTCGTGTACGGCGAGCCTGACGCAGCTAAAGCCGTCGCGTTGATTGAACGAGCACGGAGCCTGTCACGATGAGACGCTCACGTTTTGCGATCCGGCCTTTGTCGCTGGCTATCACTTTCAGCCTGTCATTCAGTGCATCGGCTGCGATCAACTCGGCAGCGATTATTGCCTCGACCCTGTCACCAACCTGCCTGGAGTACAAAGTGGTCGGCATCTGCTATTGGCTGCTCTGCACGCCATTCGGATGCAAAGTCAAAACCTCGACCAAGGTTCGTCACTACGTACCGGACGCTGTGGTGTCTGCATATGCGAATACCGGGATGAACCCTTGGATAGAGATGTCACCTCTTGGCACCCCGAATCCGATGGCCCAAGCGGGCAACGACGGCACTACCAATCACGTTGCAGAGAACAACATCATCAAATTTAAGGAAGCCGATGTCATCGGCCATCCAGGTGGTGCGGCGTTGAGTCAGTTTGCCAGCGCCTCGGGCTATGTATGCAAAGGCGCAACCTTACCGCTTGTGCCTTACTTTCTGAGCACCCTTGACCCCATTGCTTGGCGATACGGCGTCCCGGAATCCGTATACCCCGAAGCACTCATTCCGGGCATGCGCGAAGTCGGTAGCCTGCTCTCAGCAAGCAGCTGGGGGAACGTCTACCCGCGTAGCGGCTTCCTTAACCAGACTGACGACTACAAAACGGGCGCAGTTATTGCGCAGCGTGCCGGCGACGTGGTTACCCGCCCAGGCCAGGTCCATGTCTACTTGCCGATGCTCGCCCTTCCCTACCCCGGTTACTGGCCCGCAGGGCCGCTACGCGAAGGTGACGCCTCCACTGGTAAGTGGCAAGAGCTCACCCCAGTCCTCAACCCGACTTGCGCAACCTTTCCCACCATCGATCCGAACATCGATGCGCAGGATGGCGGCTACGCCTGGGCACTCTGGCGCCCTTATTCGTGTTGCCAGCGTCGAGGACAGACCTTCCTCGGCAGTACGGACTTCCAATGAAACAGCGATCGGAGCAAAGCATGAAACTCACTACCTTGGCGATAGGGCTCGCCTGCAGCCTCAGCAGTGCAATAGCGCTCTCTGCTGATCCAATCAACGTCTCCTCCTCCGGAAGCGTCATTGGGGACAACGTGCTGTATAGCATTGGCGGCGGCAACGCAGTCACCATGGGGAGCGCAGGCAACATGGATAGTATTTCTGTGGGAGGCGGTTGGAATACCAATCTAATCTGCGGAAACATGAGCCTGAGCACAACCCTTGAAAACCAATTGAATGGTGCCACTTCCGGCTTCAAAAACATCATGAGCTCGGTGGTACAGAGCGCCACCAGCGCCGTGGCTTCGCTGCCGGCACTGATTCTTCAACGTGCGAACCCGGCGCTATACAACCTCATCACCAACGGCATTTTGCAGGCCCGCCTGGACTTCGACCGCTCCAAAGGCACCTGCCGCGCCATTGGCGAAAAGATGGCGGATATCGCCGGTAACCAAATGGGCTGGGGCAAGCTTGCTGAAGGTCAGGCTATGAGTCAGGCGCTAACATCCAACACAGACGCAGTGTCGGCGGTGGAACAAGTCGAAAAGAAAGGTGGAAACGATGGCGTCACTTGGGTTGGTGGTGATAGAGCAGGTGGTTCCGGTCAGAAGCCAATTCGTATCGTAGGCGACGTCACCAAGGCGGGCTACAACCTTCTGAACAAGCGCGCGGCCGGCGACACCGCATCCATCAGTAAAGCGAACTGCAACAACGGCATGGTGTGCAATGTCTGGTCATCGCCCCAGGAAGCCACCACCTTTGCCAATCGTGTCCTGGGTGAACAACAACAGCAGACCTGTGACAGTTGCCCTAAAACGGTGACAGCCGCAGGCGTCGGCCTCACGCCGCTGATCCAGGAAACGTACGACACCAAGCTGAAGGCCCTGCAGGAACTGCTGAGCGGAAGCAAAACGCTGTCGCTAGAAAACCTGGAAGCAGCGAGCAGCAACTCGTTACCCATCACCCGAGGCGTTGTAGCAGCACTCAAGGATGAGCGCGACCAGGACGTACTCGCTCGCCGGCTTGCCTCCGAAGTCGCGTTGTCCGATGTGTTGGAGAAAGCTCTGACCCTACAGCGCACCTTGATGGCAGGCAGTCGGGAACCGAACGTCGCGGCTAATGACCTCGCCGTCCAGGCAGTCGGCCAGCAGAGCTCCTCGCTGCAACAGGAGATCGGCAACCTCAAAATGGAACTGGACATGCGTCAGCAGCTCGCGAAGAACTCGCCTCTGACCATCATTGAACGCAGCAAAGCACGGGCAGAAGACTCTCGTGGCGTGTCCCCGGGAGCCCCAGAAACGAATCGATTGGACCAGTTGCAGTCACCCGCCCAGAACAAACAGTGAGAAAGGCCATGACCGAAATACAGGAGCCTGTCGCCGCTCCCAACCGTTCGCTGGTTCGACGAACCGGGAGGAGCATTCTGCTTGTTCTGGGTGTTTTGCTCGCGACTGCCGCCCTCGTAGTCCTACTCAGCGCTGTCCTGATGAACATGTTCGACAGCGCCGAGCAATGGCAAGCCTGGCGCACCGACCACTATTGGCCGCTCTTTACCTGGCGCCTAATGCTTTATATCGCACTGACCGTTGCCTGGTTCAAATTCAAGGTACGGTTATCGAACTCAGAACGCTCGAAACGGCGCAAAGGCCTGTTGAAGATCGAGATAATGGTGATCTTATTATTTCTGATGGTTGAACTGAGCAAGGTGCTGTATCAGGCAGGGGGTGTTCTGTGACGCTCTACACCAATGACTATTTAGAGTACTACCTGACGTTGGTCGGTTGGATCATCAACAATGGTATCTGGGCGATGATTTCAGATACCGGTCTATTCGCCCTCCCCTTCTGCATCATCGTTATTCGAGAGTGGCTGAAAGTCCGTGGTGAGGGGGCCGATGAGGGCAACAAAGGCGTTCTCTCACTGGCACGTATCGAAACCAATATCTACGTTGGCTACATCGTAGTCGCATTCTTCGCTGTACCAGCCGTCAATGTGAGTTTTGATACCTTGGCATTTGACCAGAGTAGAGCTCAGCAATGTCAATACAACTTACCTAAACCCACAGACACAGGCTGGAACACAACATTCAGCTCACTGGCAGGAAAGAGTGCCCAGATGCCCATGTGGTGGGCATTAATGCATGCATTATCAAAGGGATTAACCAATGGCGCTGTAGCAGCAATTCCCTGCGGGACTGATTTACGGCAAGTACGCATGGAAGTTAGCAACACCAAGATCAACAACCCGCTATTGGCTCAGGAAATTGGCGACTTTACGCACGATTGCTATGGACCCTCCCGTGCCAGATTATTCATGCGCCAACCCGAATTGGGAGCGCAAGGGAATGACCCTCGTTTTGCGCAGGAACTCAGCTGGATTGGTTCGCACTATTTATTGAACACCTCGGGTTATTACGACACGGACTACTCCAAAACTCCAAGGGCATCATGGCCCTATAACGCATCTCGTGATGTGGGTTTACCACAAGTGGGTGGAGGTGGGGGCTATCCAACTTGCAAACAATGGTGGTCAGATAGCGGAGTGGGACTGCGGGACCGTATCAAGGCTCAAGTGTCGCCGGACCTCATGACCAAAATGCTCGGCTGGGCAAAGTGGTTGTCCCCGGACGAAGTCACTGACTCGCTTGTCCGGCAACTGGTCTCGCCGTCGAACCAGGTGAAAGGGGATGTTTATACGGACTACGGGGGACAAATCGACGGAACTGTGTGGAATGGTGCAGCCCGGGCAGCGGGGACTCTCGGGGTTGCATTAGGATCTATGGCCTATTTTCCAGCGATGGACATGGTTCGCCAGGCGCTACCGATGGTCATGGCGTTCTTGAAAATGGCGATGGTGATTTGCATTCCCTTGGTGCTAATCGTCGGGGCTTACCAACTAAAAGTGGCCATGACTATGTCCGTTGTTTTTTTCGCTCTGATATTCGTGGACTTTTGGTTTCAACTGGCTAGATGGGTCGATACCACGATATTGGACGCTTTATATGGAGCCGGTTCTCCGCATTTATCATTTGATCCTGTGATGGGTTTGAACACTGCCACCCAGGACGCAATCTTAAACTTCGTGATGGGCTCGATGTTCATCATCCTGCCAGTGTTTTGGATGGGCGCGCTGGGATGGGCAGGGGTGAGCGCAGGAAAAGCATTGGAAGGCCTTACCAGCGGAACAAAAGATGTTCAAAAGGCAGGTCAGGAAGGGGTGAATACTGTCAAACGTAGCGTTATGTAACGTAAGGGTCTCATATCATTGATATGAGACCCTTAATCATCGTCGTCTACACGTTGACCAGCAACATAGTACCCATAGCCATCGGGGCCATAGCATTGACCATACTCTATCTGGTTTCTGCGAGGCGTAGGTCTGTGATTCAACGCCCAGAGCCCTCCACCCAAAACCAAGGTAAATACTGCAACGCTGATAATCCCGCTGAAAATGTCTGCAGAAAAATATAGGAGTACGGCAGCCACAACCAGACGCTTGACCCAACGCAGGGTACGGTTCTGACTGCACCAAACGAGGCGCGCAGCCTGACCCAGGCCATAGCCTAAGCGACTTGCTACTCCCTGAGAGGTCTGTGCGGTCATGGTGCGTCTCCTTCTTACCCGGTCTAGGGGCGATTTGACATTACTTATAATACCGATTTTTCTATGCTGCAAGATCATGAGACAAACGGCCTTTGCCTTCAGCACCAGATGCCCCCCTTTCACAACAAAAATGGCCCAAAAGGTAAAAGGTTTTGTAGAAGCGAATGGAATGGTTCACAAGGGTAAAAGCCTTACCCGAAAGGGCCGCTTTCAGCGGGAAAAAGGTCCAATCTCATCAACGCATCTCGCGAGTCGAATAAACTTCAACTAACTCGTCTTCTGTAAAATTACTAAGCAAAGAAAAGTATTCAGCTCTGGACTCAACCGTCAACGGTTGGATAGAACCTAAATTAATAAGAGTTGAAACAGCCTCGTCAGGAGTCATTTCGCTAGTAAGTGGGGCTCTCTGCCCAGAGTAATAAACCTTGTCAGACGCAATAGCTACATCCAGCAGTTCACGTACTTCACCATAACGAGCGGAACGCGCAGCGGTTAGAAACACTCCATCAAAAATGACCAAGACGCTATCAACGTGAGGAATAATATATTTAGCTAAGGCGACAACCAGAGGAAGGTTGTTGTCCCACCTTGCTTCCTCATCATCAAGATCATTCCCTACACTAGCAAAAAGAATGATCTCATCACACTTATTGTCACGTATCAAATCACAAAGTGCCCAAACATTATCTGAGGTTGATTTCGTAGCGTAGCGAAGTGAAACCATCATTTTTTCCTCACATAGTCGATCTGCGGCCCCGTGCCCTTAGACCGAAACGACGATAATTCTGCATTCCTTTCTCCGTCACCACCATAGAAAGATGGCTCTTCGCCAAAAGAAATACCCGAGGCAACCAGTGATCCTTTCCCCTTGCTCGCCCCCCCTTTGATAGGAGAAAAGCCTGCCCCATGAATCATTTACGGAGCAGGCGATGTTCTCTATTTTCCGCCGCAATAAAGCGCTACCCGCCCAAAGCCCCTCCCCTAACGGTTTTATACAGCCGGCCTCTAGCCAAGCACTACTGGCATCGCCGCGCCGTCAGAAACTACTGGAGAACATTTGGCAGCGCGCATCGTTATCTCGCTCACAGTTTGTCGAGCTCTATAGGCGTCCACTTGAGCGCTACGCGGAGTTGGTCCAGCAGCTCCCTGCTTCGCAAAACCACCATCATGCACACCCTGGCGGCATGCTGGATCACGGGCTTGAAATCGTCGCCTATGCCTTGAAAATTCGACAGAGCTACCTGCTTCCTATAGGCGCACCGCCGGAGTCTCAATCAGCACAGGCTGAGGCCTGGACTGCCGCCGCGGCTTACGGCGCTCTGATACACGACCTCGGCAAGATCGCCGTCGACGTGCACGTCGAGCTGGCAGGAGGTAAAACCTGGCACCCGTGGCACGGCCCAATCGATCGTCCCTATCGATTCCGTTACGTGAAAGGACGCAACTACCAACTTCACGGAGCCGCTGCCGCACTGATCTACGCGCAGATCCTCTCCTCAGAAATCTTAGATTGGCTCAGTAATTTCCCCGAAGTGTGGTCGCAGTTAATCTTCATTTTGGCTGGTCAGTACGAACATGCCGGCATTTTGGGAGAGATCGTGGTCAAGGCCGATCAGGCGTCCGTCGCACAGGAGCTCGGTGGAAATCCAGCCCGCGCGCTGTCCGCGCCCAAACAGTCTTTGCAGCGTCAATTAGCAGATGGGTTGCGTCACCTGGTCCGAGATACATTCAAACTGAATCAACCCGATGGACCGTCAGATGGATGGCTGACACAGGATGCTCTTTGGCTGGTTAGCAAGCCTATTGCTGATCAATTGCGAGCCTATTTGCTGACCAAAGGCGTTGAAGGTGTACCCAGTACGAATGCGCCTTTCTTCAACATGCTGCAAGATCAGGGGGTAATCCAAACCAATGCCCAAGACAAGGCAATCTGGAAAGCCACGATAGACAATGGTCGTGGCTGGCGAAACACCTTCACCCTGCTGAAGCTCTCACCGGCACTGATCTGGAATGATCCAAGTGATCGGCCCACAGCTTACGCTGGGACTCTTGAGGTAGAAGCTGGCAACCCGGTAGAAGACTCTGCAGGTGAAAATACCGTCGCCACACCGGCCAAAAAGTTGCCTTCGGAAATTCAATCCAGCCCTGTGCCGGCGCCTTTAGCACCGGCACAGCCATCACCGTTCGAACTACCTCAGCATTCCTCGAGCAGTACAGATGAATTTGACGAGCTACTGGCGCTCCTTGGTAACATCAATGAGCCATCAGAAGACACCAAAAACAAAGCGGTCTCAGCGGCACATACCGCGCCTCCGAAACTGGATGAAATCCAGCCTTCCCAAACCTCCAATCAAGGAGGTGCGCCTTTAGCAATAATCGAAGAAGTCACTCCGATGCCTAGCAATAACACCGAGATCGGTCAGGGATTTGTTGAATGGCTTAAGAAAGGCATCGCATCCCGGACCATCATTATCAACGATACCAAAGCGCTGGTTCATACCGTAGCAGGGACCGCTATGCTGGTAACGCCTGGAATTTTCAAACGCTACGTCCTTGAATTCCCCCATATCGAACAGCAAGCCAAAGTACAGCAAGTCAGCGCCTGGCAGCTGGTTCAACGTAGTTTCGAGAAACAGAAACTTCATCGAAAAACGCATAAGAGTTTGAATATTTGGACCTGTGACGTTGTTGGACCTCGAAAATCCAAGCAGCTCAAGGGGTACTTACTACTAGACCCGCGAACAATCTTCTCTGAGGTCCCTTTCGACAATATCAGCCTGTCCTTGAAGTCAGAAGCAACGGAGCCGCCACAATGACGACGCCCTCGAATCTGACGGAGGAATACATCTTTGCCCATGATCTGCGGCCTGCCAGTGCAAAGATCTATCGCGCCTCGACCAAAGCACTACTCAAGCATTTCCGAACGGCCTCAGTTGAGGAGATCGATCATCGTGCGGTTCTGACATGGCGAAAAAAAGTCCTTGAGAACGGATTATCCAAACGCAGCTGGAACACCTATTCAAATCACCTTCGAACTGTTTGGGGCTACGCCATAGAACACGGCCTGATGACCCATACCACGATCAACCCATTCAAGAAAACCAGCGTTATCCCACCAAAGCGAGCCAGCAAGACAATCAATGGAGACGCCATCCAACGAGCACGCAACTGGCTCATATCCCTTGTAGGCCAAGAACGTTGTACGCATGAACGTAGCCAGATCACACCTGCCTGGTTCTGGCTCAGCGTCTTCGAGATGTTTTATTACACAGGCATACGTCTGAATGCCCTGCTGTGCCTGCGTTACAAAGATATCGACTGGGACAGCCAGATGATCTTGGTCCGCGGTGAAACAGAGAAGACCCATCGGGAGTTTTTCCTCCCCATTATGGAAGGACTCGCTCCACACTTATCCAGGATCTTGGGGGAGGCCGAGAAAATCGGTTTTTCACCAGACGATCAGCTGTTCAACGTCAACAGATTCTCTCGTCACTTCCATGGCAAGGAAATGAACATCGACCAGGTGGAGTCAATGTACGGCAAGCTCACCGATAAGATCGGCGTGCGCATGACCCCTCACCGCTTCAGGCACACATTAGCAACAGACTTGATGAAGCAGCCTGAGCGAAACATTCATCTCACGAAAAGCCTGCTGAATCATTCGAATCTAGCGACAACGATGAATTACATAGAGGCGGACTACGACCATATGCGTGCTGTTCTACATGAGCGGAGTCGGGCTCAGGGCGCTCTGAGCCGAGTGACACGGGTTGATCCAAGTGGCAAACCCTCTGCCCCCTTACCCGCCAAAATAGGTGTGCATTCACAGGAAACCGCTCAACCAGAGCCCAAGAAGCTGCCAGCTCCACAACAATCTAGCAGCACAGAGGTCAGTATTGATCGGCGGACCAAGTCGACTGGCCGAAGCGCGCTACAGAAGGCTCTCGAGCTCGCATCTGCGCAACTGCATCGCGAGTCAATGACATGCTCTATGGACCCACCAGTAGATCAAGTAGAGCAGAGTCTACTATTGACGCTAATGGCGAGCGGGCTTGGTGTCGGCACATTCAGGAAACGCACCTCAACTGAGCATTCAATGCGAAGCTCATCATTTTCCAGAGCATCGCCCTAGTACGCTCATAATCAAAGCGCACTGGCTATAGGGAATTCTGGTTGGCCAGAGGCTTTCGCATGCCCGGAATAAAGAACCAGGTCGAAATCCGGATTTTTTCCAGACGAACGGTACGACTTTGCTCAAGGCACAAAAAAAGGCGTCATAAAGACGCCTTTTTCATTAAATATGGTCGGGGTAGGGGGATTCGAACTCCCGACATCCTGCTCCCAAAGCAGGCGCGCTACCGGACTGCGCTATACCCCGGAATGCGCATCGCAAAGCCTATGCACATTGACATCATGACGAACCGAAACTACTGTTCGCCTCAGACGGCTGCATGTCTACGGCGATATCTAAGTGCTGTAACACTTTCCAAAACCGTAAAACCGCCTCTATCAGAGCTAGAACCTCTGATTCTAAGATTTGATTCCAGCGTCAACTGGTCTCAAAAATGGTGGGTCGTGTGGGATTCGAACCTACGACCAATTGGTTAAAAGCCAACTGCTCTACCAACTGAGCTAACGACCCAAATATGGTCGGGGTAAGGGGATTCGAACTCCTGACATCCTGCTCCCAAAGCAGGCGCGCTACCGGACTGCGCTATACCCCGGTTTTGAAATTGGCTCCGTGACCAGGACTCGAACCTGGGACCCAATGATTAACAGTCATTTGCTCTACCGACTGAGCTATCACGGAACTACGTATTTCAAAGTGTTACGTTGTTGCATGTTACCTTCTCTTCGACGCTTCCGTATCGCTACGTTAGTGTCTCTGAGGCGCGCTATTCTACAATCTTAAAAACCCCTGTCAACCCTTTAAATTGCTTTTAAGACAATGATTTGCGCTTCTTTCTGATTTCTCCTTGGGGAGAAGAAACCGTTGGGCTGACGTTGCTGCGGGGCGCACTTTACAAGCCTTTGCCTTACAGTTCAACGCCCTATCGAAAAAAAAGGCCCCGCAATGCGGGGCCTCTTCTTATAGCAGTACCGCTTGGGCTTAGTGGAAGACGATTTCGTCGTTCTCCACCGTCGCCTCGACGCTGGTGCCCGGCATAAAGCTGCCCGACAGGATCAGCTGCGCCAACGGGTTCTCGATCCAGCGCTGGATCGCACGTTTCAACGGCCGTGCGCCATAAACCGGGTCGTAACCAACCGCGATCAGCTTGTCCAACGCCTCGCGGCTCAGCACCAGGGACAACTCGCGCTCCGCCAGACGGCTGCGCAGGCGGCCCAACTGGATCTCGGTAATGCCCGCGATCTGATCCCGCGCCAGAGGCTCGAAGATCACCACTTCATCGACCCGGTTGATGAACTCCGGCCGGAAGTGGCTGGTCAGCGCGTCCATTACGGCTGCACGCTGGGCCTCACGGTCACCCACCAGCTCCTGAATCTGTACCGAGCCCAGGTTGGAGGTCATCACGATCACCGTATTGCGGAAGTCCACGGTGCGCCCGTGACTGTCCGTCAGGCGGCCATCTTCCAGCACTTGCAGCAACACGTTGAACACATCCGGGTGGGCCTTCTCGACCTCGTCCAGGAGGATCACCGAGTAAGGCTTGCGCCGTACCGCTTCAGTCAGGTAACCGCCTTCCTCGTACCCTACATAGCCTGGTGGCGCCCCGATCAGGCGAGCCACGGAATGTTTCTCCATGAACTCGGACATATCGATCCGCACCATCGCCTCTTCGGTATCGAAGAGGAATTCAGCCAGGGCCTTGCACAACTCGGTCTTGCCCACGCCGGTCGGGCCGAGGAACATGAACGAGCCGCTCGGACGGTTCGGATCGGACAACCCGGCCCGCGAACGCCGCACCGCGTTGGACACCGCGACCACCGCCTCTTCCTGGCCGATGACGCGCTGGTGCAACAGGCTTTCCATCTTCAGCAGCTTGTCGCGCTCGCCTTCGAGCATTTTCGACACCGGGATACCGGTCCACTTCGAGACGACTTCGGCGATTTCTTCCTCGGTCACCTTACTGCGCAGCAGCTGGTTCTCAGGCTTGCCGTGCTGGTCGACCATCTGCAGGCTACGCTCCAGGTCCGGTATCACCCCGTACTGCAACTCGGCCATGCGGTTCAGGTCGCCTTTACGGCGGGCTGCTTCCAGTTCCTGACGGGACTGCTCGATCTTTTGCTGGATCTGCGCAGAACCCTGCACTTCGGCTTTTTCCGAGGTCCAGATTTCTTCGAGGTCCGAATACTCACGCTCGAGGCGAACAATTTCTTCCTGGAGTTTTTCCAGGCGTTTCTTCGCCGGCTCGTCTTCTTCTTTCTTCAGGGCCTGGGATTCAACTTTCAGCTGAATCAGGCGCCGATCCAGACGGTCCAGCACTTCGGGCTTCGAATCGATCTCCATCCGAATGCGGCTGGCCGCTTCGTCGATCAAGTCGATGGCCTTGTCCGGCAACTGCCGATCGGTGATGTAGCGATGGCTCAGTTTCGCCGCCGCGATGATCGCACCGTCGGTGATCGCGACTTTATGGTGGACCTCATACCGCTCTTTCAAGCCACGCAGGATCGCGATGGTGTCTTCTTCGCTCGGTTCTTCCACCAATACTTTCTGGAAGCGACGCTCAAGGGCCGCGTCCTTCTCGATGTACTGACGGTATTCGTTCAGCGTGGTCGCACCCACGCAATGCAACTCGCCCCGCGCCAGTGCCGGCTTGAGCATGTTGCCCGCGTCCATCGAGCCTTCGCCTTTACCGGCGCCGACCATGGTGTGCAGTTCGTCGATAAACAGAATGATCTGCCCTTCCTGCTTCGACAGTTCGTTCAGCAGGGATTTGAGGCGCTCTTCGAACTCGCCACGGAACTTGGCGCCGGCAATCAGCGACCCCATGTCCAGGGACAGCAGGCGCTTGCCTTTAAGGCCGTCCGGCACTTCACCATTGATGATGCGCTGGGCCAGGCCTTCGGCAATCGCGGTTTTACCCACGCCAGGTTCACCGATCAGCACCGGGTTGTTCTTGGTGCGACGCTGCAGGACCTGGATGGTGCGACGAATTTCGTCGTCACGGCCGATCACCGGGTCAAGCTTGCCTTCTTCGGCGCGCTTGGTCAGGTCGACGGTGTATTTGTCCAGGGCCTGGCGGGACTCCTCGTGGTTAGGGTCATTTACCGCCTCGCCGCCGCGCAGGTTGTTGATGGCGTTTTCCAGAGCTTTTTTGCTCACGCCCTGGCCCAGCAACAATTTGCCAAGTTTGCTGTTGTCGTCCATCGCGGCGAGCAGCACCACTTCACTGGAGATGAACTGGTCACCCTTTTGCTGCGCCAGTCGATCCGCCTGGTTAAGCAGACGCGCCAGATCCTGGGACATGTTCACGTCGCCAGTCGGGTTTTGGATTTTCGGCAGTTGGTCGAGCTCTTTGCTCAACTCCTTGCGCAGGCTGTTGACGTCGAAGCCCACCTGCATCAGCAAGGGTTTGATGGAACCGCCTTGCTGCTCCAGGAGCGCTTGCATCAAGTGCGCAGGCTCGATGGCCGGATGATCCAGGCCAACCGCCAGAGATTGGGCGTCAGATAAAGCCAACTGCAATTTGCTGGTTAAACGATCAATACGCATTAGTCACCTTCCTTTTGAGCAGGCCGGAGCTATGAACAAACACATCCTGAATGAAGAAACCTGCCAGATACCCTTATAGATGGGGTGGATTCTGGAAGATTCAAGCGGGCGACCGCTGACTTGCGTCAGGATTGACCCAAGTCAAAGGAGTCTAGCGTTCAAGCCAGACAAGGGAGGCAAACCGACCGGTGCGCGGGCTGCGACGGTAGGAATAGAAGCGGGGATCCGTCACAGTGCACAAGCCACCACCGTACACGGCAGTGACGCCGCGGGCGGCAAGCCGCAGGCGAGCCAGCTGGTAAATGTCGGCCATGAACTTGCCCGGGTTCTGACTGGGCACGAACGCCTCAATCGTTTCCGGAAGTTGCTGCATAAAGGCTTCACGCACTTCCGGGCCGACTTCAAAGGCTTGCGGACCGATGGCCGGCCCCAGCCACACCAATACGTCGGCAGGCTCGGTATCCAGACTTTCAACGGTCGCTTCCAATACGCCAGCGGCCAGGCCACGCCAGCCGGCATGGGCTGCCGCGACGCGGGTACCGGCGCGATTGCAAAACAAGGCAGGCAGGCAATCAGCCGTCATCGAAGTGCAGGCGATGCCCGGAGTGCTGGTCCAACTGCCATCGGCTTCGGCAGTCCGGCCGGGATCCGCCTCGACGACAACCACACCGTGAACCTGGCGCAACCAGGCGGGCTGGATATTGAAGGCAGCGCAGAGACGACGGCGATTTTCGAGCACGGCTTCGAGGCTGTCCTCGACATGATCGCCGAGATTTAGCTTGTCGAACGGCGCCACGCTGACGCCGCCCGCACGGGTGGTAACACAGGCTTTCACCCCGGCCGGCGCGGGCCAGTCAGGAATCAGCCAGTCACTCATCCTATAAACGCCTCGCGATCCTGCTTGAGCAGCGACAACAACCAGACAAAATCGTCTGGGAGTGGCGATTCCCAGCTCATCCGTTTACCGCTCGTCGGATGATCCAGCTCCAGGAAGCGTGCATGCAGCGCCTGGCGCGGGAAGGTTTTCAGCGAATCAACCATGGTTGCACTGGCCGCCGGCGGAATGCGGAAGCGGCCACCGTAGGCCGGATCTCCGACCAACGGGAAGTTGATGTGCGCCATGTGCACCCGAATCTGGTGGGTACGACCGGTTTCCAGCTTTACCCGCACGTGAGTGTGGGAGCGGAAACGCTCAAGCACGCGGTAGTGGCTGACGGCTTGCTTGCCGCCTTCCATCACCGCCATACGCTGGCGCTGCTGGCCGTGGCGGCCGATCGGGGCATTGATTTTGCCACCGGCGGTTACCACGCCGATCACGATGCATTCGTAGATCCGGCTGACGCTGCGGCTCTGCAGTTGTGTGACCAGCTGCGTCTGCGCCTGAATGGTCTTGGCCACCACCATGAGGCCGGTGGTGTCCTTGTCCAGGCGGTGCACGATGCCGCAGCGCGGGACATTGATGATGTCCGGCACGTGGTGCAAC
This sequence comes from Pseudomonas sp. GP01-A4, assembly GCF_058780865.1. Lineage (NCBI taxonomy): Bacteria > Pseudomonadati > Pseudomonadota > Gammaproteobacteria > Pseudomonadales > Pseudomonadaceae > Pseudomonas > Pseudomonas sp. GP01-A4. Next base: position 23,249 of record NZ_JBYSWF010000015.1, on the reverse strand, counting down.
AAGGCATTGAGCAGCGTGCCATCAGCGTGCCCGGCGGCCGGGTGAACCACCAGGCCGGCAGGTTTGTTGATCACCAGGATGTCGTCGTCTTCATAGACGATGTCCAGTTCAATGTCCTGGGCGATCCATTCTCCCTGGGCTTCCTGCTCGGCAGTCAGCTCAAGAATCGCACCACCATGGACTATGTCTCGCGGGCGGATAACCGCTCCATCCACAGTCAGGCGGCCGTCTTTGATCCAGGCGGAAAGGCGCGAGCGCGAGTGCTCAGCGAATAATTGTGCGGCGACTTGATCGAGGCGTTGGCCGCCCAATTCGGACGGCACCTCTGCGCGAAGTTCAATTTTATCGGACATGCTCAGACTAGGCGTGGCACAGCCTTTGGTTTCGGCTGCGCGCTTGTGGTTAAATACGGCGTCTTTTGCCCCGAGGCTTTCCAAGGGGCGCTCATCATAACAGGACGGCCCCGCCCAAGACAGCGGCCGTCATAGGGACGCAAGCCGCCATGCAAGTGAAACACCTGCTGCTGATCGCCATCCTCGCCATGACTGCTGCTTGCTCGTCAACAAAGGAAGTCGTCGACGAAAACCTGAGCGAGGTCGAGCTGTACCAACAAGCTCAGACCGACCTGAACAACCACAGCTACACCAGCGCCACGACCAAGCTCAAGGCACTGGAGTCGCGGTATCCGTTCGGGCGATACGCCGACCAGGCCCAGCTCGAGCTGATCTACGCCAACTACAAGAACGCCGAGCCGGAAGCTGCCAAGTCCGCCGCCGAGCGTTTTATCCGCCTGCACCCTCAGCACCCGAACGTGGACTACGCCTACTACCTCAAGGGCCTGACCTCGTTTGACCAGGACGTTGGCCTGCTGGCGCGCTTCCTGCCGCTGGACATGACCAAGCGTGACCCGGGCGCTGCCCGCGACTCCTACAACGAGTTCGCCCAGCTCACCAGCCGCTACCCCAACAGCCGCTACGCGCCGGACGCCAAGCAGCGCATGATCTACCTGCGCAACCTGCTGGCTTCCTACGAAATCCACGTAGCCCACTACTACCTGACCCGTCAGGCGTACGTTGCTGCCGCGAACCGTGGCCGTTACGTAGTGGAAAACTTCCAGGAAACCCCATCGGTGGGTGACGGCCTGGCCGTGATGACCGAGGCTTACCAGCGCCTGCACCTGGACGCCCTGGCGGCCACCAGCCTGGAAACCCTGAAGCTCAACTACCCGGACCACCCAAGCCTGAAGGACGGCCAGTTCGTACCGCAGGTTGCCGAAGCCGACAACCGCTCGTGGTTGAGCAAGTACACCCTGGGCCTGATCGAGTCCCGTCCACCGCTGCCGCCGGGCGAAACCCGCGCCAACCAGGACATCATCAAGCAATACCAGGACGCCAAGGATTCGATTCCATCGGACCTCAAGCCGCGTGACGAAAACGGCGACATCATCGAAGAGCAAGGGCCTCAAGCCCTGGGCAATAACGAAGATCGCTCGTGGTTCAGCTACATGACTTTCGGTATCTTTGACTGATTGTTCGCCGCGATGCAAAAAGGGAGCTCTTCGGAGCTCCCTTTTTTATTGCGCTGCATAATTGCGCTGTGCGCCCATCACGTCCTTGGCTAAACTGCGGGATTCCTTGTCGAGAAGCTGCCCACCATGGTTCGTCTACTGTTCTGGATCGCCGTTATTGCTGCCGCGGTATGGTTTTGGCGCAAATTCAAAAGCCCGGCCGCCAAACAGCAGCGGCCCAGCGAACAGGGCCCGATCCAGATGGTTCGTTGCGCCCACTGTGGCCTTCACCTGCCACAGGATCGAGCCTTGAGCCTGCGCCAGGAATGGTATTGCACCCAGGCGCATCTGGAGCAAGGGCCGAAATCTATCCAGCGTTGATTCGGCCTGCCGGCGCATACGGGGCCGGATCAATGATCGGCTCATGTCCCAGCAACAAATCGGCAAACAGTTGGCAGGACGCCGGCGCCAGCACCAGGCCGTTGCGGTAGTGCCCGCAGTTGAGCCACAGCCCGTCGAAACCTGGCACCTTGCCAATATACGGAATGCCCTCCGGCGAGCCGGGCCGCAAACCGGCCCAATGCCCCACCACTTCGGCATCGGCCAGGGCCGGAATCAACTCGACGGCAGAGGCTTTCAGGCTTTCCAGTGCAGAGTCGGTGGGCGTCTTGTCGAACCCCTCGTGCTCCAGCGTGCTACCGATCAGAATGTGCCCATCCCGCCGGGGAATCGCATAACGCCCCTTGGCCAGGACCATGCACGACAAGAAGTCCGACGCACACTTGTACAAGATCATCTGCCCCTTGACCGGCTCCACGGGCAACTCAAGCCCCAGGCGGCCCAGCAACTCACCGCTCCAGGCGCCGGCGGCCAGCACTACCTGATCGCCATGGATCGGCCCGAGCGCCGTATTCACCCCAACAACCTTGCCGCCCTGCTGAATAAACCCATCAACCGCACACTGCTCGTGAATCGTCACGCCCGGCAGGGCCAACAAGGCCGCCTTGAGGGATTTGACCAACCGCGGATTACGCACATTGGCCACATCCGCCATATAGATCGCCTGGGAAAACCCGGCACCCAGCACCGGCACAGCGTCATGGGCAGCTGAAACATCCACCTTGCTCAGCGGGCGCCCTTCGCGGGCTGCCCAGGCAAGCGCCTCGGTTTCATCATCCAGGTCCAGCCAATACAGGCCGGTGGTGTGAACTTCCGGGTCAATGCCAGTAGCCGCGAACAGACGCTCTGCCAGTTGCGGGTAAAAATCCTGGGACCAGTGCGCCAGGGCCGTCACGGCCGGGCTGTAGCGCCACGGGTAGAGCGGGGAGACAATGCCGCCGCCGGCCCAGGAAGACTCCTGACCGACCGCCGAACGATCCAGCAACACAACCTCTTGCCCTTGGGTCGCCAGGTTGAACGCCGTCAACAACCCGATTACCCCACCACCCACAACCACTACTTGCTGTTGCTTAGCCATTGTTCGATCCAGCCGATAAAAAGAAAAAGGCACGCCCGGCGCCCAATCGTCCAGCTTCCTCATCATTGCCCCCAGCACGCCTTGCGCGTCATATCAGGCGCGGCTCCCGGATTGCTTCGCGCACCGGTACTGCTCAGGCTGAAGGCGGCACAGGGATCGCCCGCCATCACCGAGTCAATTGCCGGCGTGGCAAGCAGAACGAAATCCTGAGGGTTCAATGCAGGGGTGATTCTATAGCGATCATTGCCGGCGATGACGCCAGTCGCATCAATAAAAGTGCCGTTCCTCGCGTAATAACGCTCAAGGTACTGTGCCTGCTCACTCAGCAACCCGGCAATTTCCGCGCGATAGACCTTTTTCATATGGCTGAGATACCCGGGATAGGCGACGCCCGCCAGGAGTCCGACGATCGCCACGGCGATCAGTAATTCGATCAGGGTGAAGCCTGTGCAATCCTTGCCCATCGCGCTGCTCACTTATTGAAGTTGTCGCCACATGATTCTTCGGAAACGCTCGCCAGGCCCGCTGCCCACACGGGCATACACAGACTCCAGGACGGAGCGTGAGTGCCCACTGACGCCCACTGATGTCACGCGATAGACCGTGGCCTGGGCCTCTGCCGGGAGCTGAGCAAAACCCGTTCCCGGCCCCAGGTTTTGAATACCGTAGACGCCGTCTTTCATCCCTATCCAGGTCACAGTCGATACGGGATTCGTCCCCGGCCCCACTACCGAAACCGATTCGGCAGGTGGCGCGCACGCAGCCGTCGAGTGGCAAGGGCGCAGGGCGAAACCTGACGCCTGCACCAAAGACTCGCCAAGCCTGAGGCCGCTTTCGGCCTGCTGAAACGACTGGTTGCGCTGCCGAAGGCTGCCGGTAATTTTTTCTTGCGAGATTGCTCCCTGCATCGAAGACAATCCGAGGAGTGCCAACAGCAGCAGGAATACCAGGCTGATCAGCAAAACCATGCCTGCCTGCCTCGAACGGGAGAGGTAATAACCCATGGGCACGCTACTCCAGGCGATTACGTAGTGCCGCGACCACGCTGTAGGCCTGGTCTTTCACCAACCCATTTGGATCCTGAAGTGTCAGCAGAATCCGCACGCTGCGGATGAGCGACTCATCGCCGGGGTTGGGGTCATATCGGCTGACAACCGTTGAGCCAGGCTTGTCGGCCACGCCGAAACTGATATCGAATGCCCCCACGTTATCCACCAGCACCGCTTTGCTCGGGGCCGCCAGCGTGCTGAACTTCAACTGCCCGCCCTCAAAGGTGTAGGTCAGCTTGCGCAGAGGGAAATGGATTTGCCCGGGCGTCGCTGCCGGCGCGCTTCCAACATAGGCGTGGGCAGAGCCGGTGCAATCGGAAAGCACCGTCCAGTCCGGCTTGCTGCCACCCTGCCCTACGTCGGCGGTCACCAGCGTCAGGGACCGGGAGCTGCCGGTGGTACTCCATCCAATGGGACGATCAAAACCTGCGGGAGCGTTGCTGATTGATGCAGCGGACAAGCAGCCAAACATGCCCGCCTGGCGTATTTCCTGAATCAGCTTGCCAAGGGCGAACCGTGCATCATCCTGCAACAGCGAAGCCGCACTCTGGCTGGCATAAGTGGTTCGGGAGCTGAGTGCAATCTGGGTCACCCCCAGGATCAACATCAGGCCGAGGGCCAATGCCAGCAGCATCTCCACCAGGCTGAAACCGCACACTGGACCTCTCATGGCAACACCCTCGGGTCGACTGCAATCCGGCTGGTCAGGGTGAACGTTTCCCGGGTGCCTTGAGCCTTCGCTCCACGGGAGTCGTCCCAACTGATGCTGATGGTCACTTCTCGCTGATTGACCGCAACCGACCCCTTGGCGCTTTCCCCGGCGAACCCGGCGATATTCGCTTCAAAGTCGTGCAGGTCCAGATCACGCACACTCGCGACCGAGGTGCTGGAGGGCGCGCGTTCACCCTGGCCCCAGGAGTAATCAGCACCCGAATTGGCGCGGATCCGGTCGAGCATGTCGTAGGCAATGAAACTGGCCTGACTGGTCATCCTGGAACTGTCGGTGTATTTCAATGCATTGAGCTGAATGACTGCCGCCCCTAGCAGGCCGACAGCGAGGATCAGCACAGATACCAGGACCTCGATCAGGGTCATTCCGGCCTGGGTCGGTTGCGGGTGGGGCGTTACGGAAAAAGCGTTCATTACCATCGCCATCCATGTCGAAGGTCATCAGAAAGCAGCGCAAACCTGCTGTGCGACGCAAGACTAGCGCCGGTATTGCCTGGGCGCTGCCCCCCGGAACAAAGCGAAATACTTTGGACAGAATGGCCACCATTCGACCCGCCGGACTGGGCGCTATAACTATGTCTGCCATCCGGCACCGACTGAAAAAGCACACCGCGTCCACGGAGGGACGGCACATGAAACAACGAGGTTTCTCGCTGATTGAGCTGGTTCTGGGCCTGTTCCTGAGCGGCATCCTGGCCAATCTGGCAGTGCCGAGTCTCAAGGGGCTGCTCGAGTCGCAACGACGCCAGAGCGCCGCCGAATCCCTTGCCGGCGGACTGCGTTATGCCCGCACAGAAGCCATCGCACGCAATCGCACGGTGGTTATCCATGCATTGGACGATGACTGGAGCCGGGGTTGGAGGGTGATACTGGACCTGAACGGTCGCGGCCATCTGGACGACAAAAACCCGGTGCTGCTGGAGCGCCAGGACAGTGGGCAGATACCGATTGTGGGGAATACGCCGGTGAGAACCCAGATACGCTTCAGCAGCCTGGGTGAACCGCTGCTGTCAGCAGGGGCATTCAGCGCCGGCACCGTCCACGTGTGTGCGACGGACCAGCAACTGAGCCTGTATCAAATAGTGCTGGCCGCCAGCGGGCGTATCAGCCTGCGCAGTAACAAGACCGAGCAGGCTTTGTGCCGGGGCTATGCCGGCACTCTGGGCCTCAGAGCAGCGAACGAACCCGCAGCTCCTTGGGCATGGAGAAAGTGATGTTCTCTTCACGGCCAGCCAGTTCATCAGCGCCCGTGGCGCCCCAGGCCTGCAGTTGCTGAATAACGCCACGCACCAGGACTTCCGGGGCCGAGGCTCCGGCAGTGATGCCAATGCGTTCGACACCGTCGAACCAGCTGCGCTGCATGTCTTCGGCACCATCGATCAGGTAGGCCGGGGTGGCCATGCGCTCGGCCAGTTCGCGCAGGCGGTTGGAGTTGGAGCTGTTGGGGCTCCCCACCACCAGCACAACATCGCATTCGTCGGCCAATTGCTTGACCGCATCCTGGCGGTTCTGGGTGGCGTAGCAGATGTCATCCTTGCGTGGACCGCCGATGGCCGGGAAGCGCGAGCGCAAGGCATCGATGACGCGGCTGGTGTCGTCCATGGACAAGGTGGTCTGGGTAACGAAAGCCAGCTTTTCAGGGTTGTGCACCTGCAATGCAGCGACGTCTTTTTCGTCTTCCACCAGGTAGATCGCCCCACCATTGCTGCCATCGTACTGGCCCATGGTGCCTTCGACTTCCGGGTGACCGGCGTGGCCGATCAGGATGCATTCACGACCATCACGGCTGTAGCGCGCGACCTCGATGTGCACCTTGGTCACCAGCGGGCAGGTGGCGTCGAACACTTTCAGGCCACGGCCTGCTGCTTCGGTGCGTACCGCCTGGGAAACGCCGTGAGCGCTGAAGATGACGATAACGTCGTCCGGCACCTGGTCCAGTTCCTCAACGAAGATGGCCCCGCGGCTGCGCAGGTCTTCGACCACAAACTTGTTGTGGACGACTTCATGGCGCACGTAAATCGGCGGCCCGAAAACTTCCAGGGCGCGGTTGACGATTTCAATCGCCCGGTCCACGCCGGCGCAGAAGCCACGGGGGTTGGCGAGTTTGATTTGCATGCTGTGCCTCGTGTCTTGCCCTGTAGGATCGAGCTTGTGTGGCGAGGGCGCTTGCTCCCGCTGGGCCGCGAAGCAGCCCCAACAAGCTCGCCCCTGCAGTAGGCCGATTTCGTTAGTTACAGCGCTTTAACGTCGATGATTTCAACATCAAAGGTCAAGGTTTTCCCGGCCAACGGGTGGTTGAAGTCGATGGTCACTTGCGCGTCATCAAAGGCTTTCACCACACCCGGCAGCTCGGTATTCGCCGCATCGTTGAAGATCACCAGCAAGCCTTCCGACAGCTCCATGTCCTGGAACTGCGAACGCGGGATGATCTGCACGTTTTGCGGGTTGGGCTGGCCAAAGGCGTTTTCCGGCAGGATCTGCAGGTTGCGCTTGTCGCCGGCCTTGAAACCGAACAGTGCCGCTTCGAAACCCGGCAGCAGGTTGCCGTCGCCGACCTTGAAGGTCGCCGGGGCCTTGTCGAACGTGCTGTCGACCGTGTCGCCATTCTCCAGGCGCAATGCGAAATGCAAGGTGACTTCCGTGTTCTGGCCAATGCGTTGCTCAGCCAATACCTGTTCAGTCATGAACGGTCTCTCCGGTTTTCTTGCTTTTGAACATATCCAACGCCAGCATGATTGCACCGACGGTGATGGCGCTGTCGGCAAAGTTGAACGCCGGGAAGTACCAGCGGTTCTGCCAATGCACCAGAATAAAGTCGATCACATGGCCCAGGGCAATGCGGTCGTAGAGGTTGCCCAATGCGCCACCCAGCACCAGCGCCAACGCAACGGCCAGCCAGGTGTCGTTACGCCCCAGGCGCTTGAGCCAGACTACCAGCACGGCACTGACCACCACGGCGATCAGGGCAAACAGCCAGCGCTGCCAGCCGGAGCTGTCAGCCAGGAAGCTGAACGCAGCGCCGGTGTTGTAGGCCAGGGTCCAGCTGAAGTAGTCGGGAATCACCACGATCTGCTGGTACATCTCCAGGGCGCCTTCGAAGTGAGCCTTGCTGAGCTGGTCAATGACCAGCACCAGCACGCTCAACACGAGCAAGCCCAGGCGTCCAAAACGACTGGCTTCAGGCATAGTGACGAACCTCGCCAGCGCCAGAGATGTTGTCGACGCAACGACCGCAGATTTCCGGATGCTCGGGGTTCACGCCGACATCTTCACGGCAGTGCCAGCAACGGGCGCACTTGGCGAAGGAGGACTTGACCACCTTGAGCTTGAGACCCGGGACTTCGGTCGCAACGGCATCTGCAGGCGCCTGGGCAAACGGCGCCAGGCTGGCGGTCGAGGTGATCAGGACGAAGCGCAGTTCGTTGCTCAGCTTGGCCAGGTCAGCGGTCAGGCCTTCCTCGGCAAACAGCGTGACCTCGGCCTGCAGGTTGCCGCCAACGGCCTTCGCCGCGCGCTGCACTTCCAGTTCCTTGTTCACGGCAACCTTGACGGCCATTACGCCTTCCCAGTACTCGCGGCCCAGCTCGAAGTCGGCCGGCAATTCGGTCAGGCCTTCGTACCAGGTGTTGAGCATCACGGACTCGTTACGCTCGCCCGGCAGGTATTCCCACAGTTCGTCGGCGGTGAATGCCAGGATCGGGGCGATCCAGCGCACCAGCGCTTCAGAGATGTGGTACAGCGCGGTCTGCGCCGAACGGCGGGCCTTGCTGTTGGCGCCGGTGGTGTACTGGCGGTCCTTGATGATGTCGAGGTAGAAACCACCCAGCTCCTGCACGCAGAAGTTGTGGATCTTCGAGTAGACGTTCCAGAAGCGGTATTCGCCGTAGTGCTCTTGCAGCTCGCGCTGCAGTAACAGGGTACGGTCCACGGCCCAACGATCCAGGGCGAGCATTTCCTCGGCCGGCAGGATGTCGGTGGCCGGGTTGAAACCGGTCAGGTTCGACAGCATGAAGCGTGCGGTATTACGGATCCGGCGGTAGGCATCGGCGCTGCGCTGCAGGATCTGCTCGGAAACGGCCATCTCGCCCGAATAATCGGTAGAGGCAACCCACAGGCGCATGATGTCGGCGCCCAGGGTGTCGTTGACCTTTTGCGGCGCGATCACGTTGCCCAGGGACTTGGACATCTTGCGACCGTTCTCGTCGACGGTGAAACCGTGGGTCAGCAGCTCGCGGTACGGGGCGTGATCGTCGATCGCGCAACCGGTCAGCAACGAGGAGTGGAACCAGCCACGGTGTTGGTCCGAACCTTCCAGGTACAGGTCGGCACGCGGGCCGGTCTCATGGCCCATCGGGTGCGAGCCGCGCAGTACGTGCCAGTGGGTGGTACCCGAGTCGAACCAGACGTCGAGGGTGTCGCTGATCTTGTCGTACAGCGGCGCTTCGTCGCCCAGCAGCTCGGCGGCGTCCAGCTTGAACCAGGCTTCGATGCCCTCTTGTTCAACGCGCTGGGCAACCTCTTCCATCAGCTCGACGGTACGTGGGTGCAACTCGCCGCTTTCCTTGTTCAGGAAGAACGGGATCGGCACGCCCCAGTTGCGCTGGCGGGAGATGCACCAGTCCGGACGGTTGGCGATCATCGAGTGCAGGCGCGCCTGGCCCCAGGCCGGAACGAACTTGGTGTCTTCGATCGCCTTGATCGCACGCTTGCGCAGGGTTTCGCCGCTGGTCGGCTCTTTGTCCATGCCGATAAACCACTGCGCAGTGGCGCGGTAGATCAGCGGGGTCTTGTGACGCCAGCAGTGCATATAGCTGTGGGTGATGGTTTCGGTGTGCAGCAGCGCACCGACTTCCGCCAGCTTGTCGACGATCGCCGGGTTGGCCTTGAAGATGAACTGGCCACCGAAGAATTCCAGGGACGGCACGTACACGCCGTTGCTTTGCACGGGATTGATGATGTCGTCGTTGACCAGGCCGTACTGCTTGCAGATCACGAAGTCGTCTACGCCATAGGCAGGCGAGCAGTGAACCACGCCGGTGCCGGCGCCCAGCTCAACGTACTCGGCCAGGTAGATTGGCGACAGGCGGTCGTAGAACGGGTGACGGAAGTTGATCAGTTCCAGCGCGGACCCGGTAGTGGTCGCGATCACCGAGCCTTGCAGGTTGTAGCGGGCCAGGCACGCCTCCACCAGCTCTTCAGCCAGCACCAGCAGTTTGTCACCGACGTCCACCAGGGCGTAGGTGAATTCCGGGTGCACGTTCAGCGCCTGGTTGGCCGGGATGGTCCACGGGGTGGTGGTCCAGATCACAATGGAGGCTGGCTTGGCCAGGCTCGCCAGACCGAAGGCTTGCGCCAGTTTGGCTTCGTCGGCGATCGGGAAGGCCACGTCGATGGTCGAGGACTTCTTGTCTTCGTACTCGACTTCGGCTTCAGCCAGGGCCGAGCCGCAATCGAAGCACCAGTTCACGGGCTTGAGGCCCTTGAACACGAAACCGCCCTTGACGATTTCGGCCAAGGCGCGGATTTCACCGGCCTCGTTCTTGAAGTTCATGGTCTTGTACGGGTTGGCCCAGTCGCCCAACACCCCCAGGCGGATGAATTCGGACTTCTGCCCTTCGATCTGCTCGGTGGCGTAGGCACGGCACAGTTCGCGGGTTTTATCCGCGCCCAGGTTCTTGCCGTAGGTCACTTCGACCTTGTGTTCAATCGGCAGGCCGTGGCAGTCCCAACCCGGGACATAAGGCGCGTCGAAACCCGAAAGGGTTTTCGAGCGGATGATCATGTCCTTGAGAATCTTGTTCAGCGCATGACCGATGTGAATCGTGCCGTTGGCATAAGGAGGGCCGTCGTGCAGGACGAATTTCGGACGATCCTTGCCAATCTCGCGCAACTTTCCGTACAGGCCAATACTGTCCCAGCGCTGCAGGATCTGCGGTTCGCGCTGTGGCAGGCCGGCCTTCATTGGGAAGGCGGTGTCCGGAAGGTTTAGCGTGGCTTTATAGTCGGTCATTTAAGGCTCTTCATTAGCGATGGGCGCTAGGTGCGGCTAGTGCACGGGCGGCGGCGACATCCGCATTGATCGCCGTTTTCAACGCCTCCAGGGAGGCGAAACGCTGCTCTTCACGCAGCTTTTGGTGGAAAGCCACCGTCAAACGCCGGTCATACAAATCACCGGCAAAATCCAAAAGGTGAACTTCCAGGTGGGCTTTGCCATCACCTGCAACCGTGGGCCTGACGCCTATGTTGGCGACTCCGGGCCACGATTGGCCGTCGATGTCGACACTGACCAGGTAAACCCCGGTCAGTGGCACACGACGGCGCTTGAGCTGCACGTTGGCGGTTGGCGTGCCCAGTTGGCGCGCCAGCTTCTGGCCGTGCAGCACCCGCCCGGCAATCCGGAACGGGCGACCGAGCAAACGCTCGGCCAAGGCGAAGTCGGCAGCGGCCAGGGCGTTACGCACCTGGGTACTGCTCACGCGCAGGCCGTCCAGTTCGACGGTTTGCGCGGCTTCGACGGTAAAACCCTGGGTGACGCCGGCCTGCTGCAGGAAATCGAAATCCCCTACCCGGTCGCAACCGAAACGGAAGTCGTCGCCGACCTCCAGATGCTGCACGCCAAGGCCGTCCACCAGGATACGGTCGACGAACTCGGCGGCGCTGAGGCTGCGCAAGCGCTGGTTGAAAGCCAGGCAGAGGACGCGGTCCACACCTTCTTCAGCCAGCAGTTGCAGCTTGTCCCGCAGGCGGGCCAGACGCGCCGGCGCCGTCTGCGGGGTAAAGAATTCGCGCGGCTGTGGTTCAAAAATCACCACGCAGCTGGGCACGCCCAACTCAACCGCACGCTCACGCAGGCGGGCCAGGATAGCCTGGTGGCCACGGTGAACACCGTCAAAGTTGCCAATAGTGGCGACGCAGCCCCGATGCTGGGGGCGCAGGTTGTGGAGACCTCGAACCAGCTGCATAACGCGCTTCTTGCTCATAAAGTGGTCGATTATAACCACACCCGGCCCCGGACGACAGGCAACAGCGCAGGCCATTTGCGCGAATCGATAAAACAACCGTCTTATCGACGAAAAGTCTCTAGCTCAGCGACTTGCGATTGAAATCCCGCAAGCGGAAGCCCATCAGCAGCAACATGCCGAAGTACACCAGCACACCAGCCGCCACCAACGCTCCCAGGCGCATGAAGCGCTCGAGCATATGGCCCTGCTCCCAGGCCGGCATGAAGTGCATCAGGCCCAGCAGTACCGCGGCCATCGTCCCCACCGCCACCACCAACTTGAGCGCAAACAAGCCCCAGCCCGCCTGAGGCTGGAACATTTTCTGTTTACGCAGCTGATAAAACAGCAGCCCGGCGTTGATGCAGGCCCCCACACTGATCGCCAGCGCCAGCCCGGCATGCTTCAGCGGACCGATGAACGCCAGGTTGAGCAGCTGGGTAACCACCAGGGTGAAGATCGCGATCTTTACCGGGGTACGGATGTTTTGTTGAGCATAAAAGCCGGGGGCCAGCACCTTGATCACGATAATGCCCAGCAGGCCGACGGAATAGGCGATCAGCGCACGCTGGGTCATCGAGGCGTCAAACGCAGTGAACTGGCCGTACTGGAACAGCGCGACCGTCAGTGGCTCGGCGAGCAACCCCAGGGCCACGGCACACGGCAGCACCAGCACGAAGCACAGGCGCAGGCCCCAGTCGAGAATCCGCGAATATTCGTGGCGGTCTTTGCTGGCATAGGTGCGCGACAGCGTTGGCAGCAGGATGGTGCCGAGTGCCACGCCGAGCACGCCGGACGGCAATTCCATCAGACGGTCGGCGTAGTACATCCACGACACCGAACCCGAGACCAGCAGCGAGGCGAAGGCGGTGTTGATGATCAGGGAAATCTGGCTGACGGAAACCCCGAGGATGGCCGGCAGCATGTTGCGCATCACCCGCCAGACGCCGGTGTCCTTGAGATTCAAACGCGGCAGCACGAGCATGCCGATTTTCTTCAGGTGCGGCAGCTGGTACAGCAGTTGTGCCAGGCCACCAGCCAGGACCGCCCAGCCGAGGGCCATCACAGGCGGATCGAAATACGGTGTCAGGAACAGCGCAAAAATAATCATGCTGACGTTAAGCAGGGTCGGCACGAAGGCCGGCACCGAGAAACGGTTCCAGGTATTGAGGATCGCCCCGGCCAGGGACGACAGGGAAATCAGCAATATATAAGGAAAGGTCACCCGCAACAGATCAGTGGTCAGGGCGAATTTTTCCGGTGTATTGGCAAAACCGGGGGCCGTGGCCCAGATCACCCAGGGCGCGGCGAGCATCCCGGCGATCGTCACCAGCGTCAGCACCAACGTCAGCAAACCCGAAACATAGGCAATGAAGGTGCGGGTCGCCTCCTCGCCTTGCTGGGCCTTGTACTCCGCCAGAATCGGCACGAATGCCTGGGAAAAAGCCCCCTCGGCGAAGATCCGCCGCAGCAGGTTGGGCAGTTTAAAGGCAATGAAGAAGGCATCCGTGGCCATGCTGGCGCCAAAAATACGCGCCAGCAACGTGTCACGCACAAACCCCAGAACCCGGGAAATCATAGTGATAGAGCTGACAGCGGCCAACGATTTGAGCAGATTCATTGAAAGAGTTTTTGCCTATAGATAAAGAGCAGGCGAACAAACGGCCCACATATGCGATACTCCGCGCCTGCAACAAGCACAGAGCCAAAGCTCGCGAGTTTACAGGTCAAGCGCCGGAAATAAATCACCCGCCTCTTAAGATCGACCACTCAGCAGTTCGCATCACACGCCCTTGACAAGACTTCAACTCATCGGCATGATTCGCGGCCTATTTTGTTTGCTATTTCCTAAAAAGTCTTTCGAGGAGCTCGACGGTGGCCAACACACCTTCCGCCAAAAAACGTGCAAAACAGGCTGAGAAGCGTCGCAGCCACAACGCCAGCCTGCGTTCCATGGTTCGTACCTACATCAAGAATGTAGTTAAAGCCATTGACGCAAAAGACGCTGAAAAAGCTCAAGCTGCTTACGTTCTGGCTGTGCCAGTTATCGACCGTATGGCCGATAAAGGCATCATCCACAAGAACAAAGCTGCTCGCCATAAAGGTCGTCTGAATGGCCACATCAAGGCTCTGAACCTTGCTGCTGCAGCCTAAGCGATAAGCTTGTTAAAAAACCGACCCCAGGGTCGGTTTTTTATTGCCTGCGATTTGGGAAAGCCGAAAAAAGAGCCGGCATGCCGGCTCTGCTTCAGATTTATTGCGCTGTGGGCCACGGCAGGATCGGAATCGCCGTCACCGCATTCTGCGGGCTGCCTTCGATCAAGCGGTCGCTGTAGACCAGATACACCAGGGTATTGCGCTTCTTGTCGAGGAAACGCACCACCTGCATGGTCTTGAAGACCAGGGACGTGCGCTCCTTGAACACCTCATCCCCATCCTTCAGCTCGCCCTTGAAGCGAATCGCACCTACCTGGCGACAGGCAATCGACGCCTCGGCGCGATCCTCCGCCAGACCCAACCCACCCTTTACCCCGCCCGTCTTGGCGCGAGACAGGTAGCAGGTCACGCCATCCACCTTCGGGTCATCAAAGGCCTCGACCACGATCCGGTCATTGGGGCCGACAAACTTGAACACCGTCGACACCTGGCCAATCTCTTCGGCCGACGCCAGCAACGGCATCGCCAGCAGCAAACCGAGCAATCCCTTCATTACGCGCATCGAGACTTCCTTTTTACTTAAACCAGAATCAGGTTATCCCGGTGAACCAGCTCCGGCTCAGCCATGTAACCCAACAGACCGACAATCGCCTCAGACGACTGCCCGATGATTTTCTGCGCCTCAAGGGCGCTGTAGTTGGCAAGGCCACGGGCAATCTCACGACCGTCCGGCGCCACGCACACCACCATTTCGCCACGGCGGAAGCTGCCCTGGACCAGTTTTACACCCACCGGCAGCAAGCTTTTGTTGCCTTGGGACAACGCTGAAACCGCACCAGCATCCAACACCAGGGTACCGCGCGTCTGAAGATGCCCCGCCAGCCACTGCTTGCGCGCCGCCAGCATGCCACGCTCAGGCGACAGCAGCGTACCGATGCGCTCGCCCGCCTTGAGGCGATCCAGCACCCGCTCAATCCGACCGCCAACGATGATGGTATGCGCGCCGGAACGCGCCGCCAGCCGTGCCGCACGCAGCTTGGTCTGCATGCCGCCACGCCCCAGGGCACCGCCGACACTGCCAGCCACCGCATCCAGCGCCGGATCATCGGCACGCGCTTCGTAAATCAGCTGGGCCTCAGGGTTATTGCGCGGGTCAGCGTCGAACATGCCGTCGCGATCCGTGAGGATCACCAGCAAGTCAGCCTCAACCAGGTTGGCCACCAGCGCTGCCAGGGTGTCGTTGTCACCGAAGCGAATCTCGTCGGTCACCACGGTGTCATTCTCGTTGATCACCGGGATCACCTTGAGTTCAACCAGGGCACGCAGGGTGCTGCGGGCGTTCAGGTAGCGCTTGCGGTCGGACAAGTCGTCATGGGTCAGCAGAATCTGCGCCGTGTGGCGCCCGTGCTCGGCAAAGCTGGACTCCCAGGCCTGTACCAGGCCCATCTGACCAATGGCAGCAGCGGCTTGCAGCTCGTGCATCGCGCTGGGTCGCGCGGTCCAGCCAAGGCGGCTCATGCCGGCGGCAACCGCCCCGGACGACACCAACACCAACTCGACGCCGGCCTCATGCAAGGCCACCATCTGGTCCACCCAGACACTCATGGCCGCACGATCCAGCCCCTTGCCATCCGCCGTCAGCAGCGCGCTACCGATCTTAACGACCCAACGCTGCGCACCTGTCACCTTGCTCCGCATCATCTTCAACCTTAGATAGAGGGCCGCGCGACCCAGCGCCGCCCATAACGTTATTCGTGACTACCGATTTCCAGATACCAAAACGCCGCTCGATTGAGCGGCGCTTAAGTTTACTGCAACGAATCAGTCGCGCACGTAAATGATTTCCGGACCATCTTCATCATCCACGTCTTCCTCGTCCCAATCATCGTCACCGATATCATGGACCGACTTGACGCCACTGCGACGCAGGGCACGCTGATCATCCAGCGCCTGCAACTGGGCACGAGCCTCGTCTTCGATGCGCTGATCCAGTTCAGCCAGCTCGGCCTTGTAGACAGGGTCGGCGGCCAGGCGATCGGCACGGTCTTCGAGGTAACGCATGATGTCGCGAGTCAGGCGCTCAGTGCCTTCTTTGGCAATGGCCGAGATCACGTAGACCGGACCGGTCCACTCCAGGCGATCAACGATCTCCTTGACGCGCTCTTCGTGCTCTTCCTCAAGGATCTGGTCGCACTTGTTCAGCACCAACCAGCGATCACGCTCAGCCAGGGACGGGCTGAACTTGGTCAGCTCGCTGACGATCACTTCAGCAGCGTCCGGTGCACTGGTGTCATCCAGCGGCGCCATGTCGACGAGGTGCAGCAGCAAACGGGTGCGGGACAAGTGCTTGAGGAAACGGATCCCCAGGCCTGCGCCGTCGGAAGCGCCTTCGATCAGGCCCGGAATGTCCGCAACCACGAAGCTTTTCCAGCGGTCGACGCTGACCACACCCAGGTTCGGCACCAGGGTAGTGAACGGGTAATCGGCGACTTTCGGCTTGGCAGCAGACACCGAGCGAATGAACGTACTTTTGCCGGCATTCGGCAGACCCAGCAGGCCCACGTCAGCCAGCACCTTCATTTCCAGCTTCAGGTCACGCTGCTCGCCTGGCTTGCCCGGCGTGGTCTGGCGTGGCGCACGGTTGGTACTGGACTTGAAACGGGTGTTGCCCAGACCGTGCCAGCCGCCATGAGCCACCAGCAGGCGCTGACCGGCTTTGGTCAGGTCACCAATGACTTCCTGGGTTGCGGAGTCGATCACGGTGGTACCAACCGGAACCCGCAGCACCAACTCTTCGCCTTTTTTACCGGTGCAGTCGGTGCTGCCGCCGTTGGAGCCACGCTCGGCATCAAAGTGCCGGGTGTACCGGTAGTCCACCAGGGTGTTGAGGTTTTCGTCGGCGATCATGTAGACCGAGCCGCCATCACCACCATCACCACCGTTAGGACCACCGTTTTCGATGAATTTTTCCCGACGGAAACTCATGCAACCGTTACCGCCGTCGCCAGCTTTTACTCGGATCGAAACTTCATCAACGAACTTCATAACAAAACGCCTCTCGCCACACGGACGAGCTTAAGAAACCAAGACATAAGACTCTTGCAAAAATGAGCGCAGCGACCTCAAGCAACGACCGCAAATCCACTGCTTTCGCCCATCACAAACAGCTTTGCAAGAGACTCACCCCACAAACGAAAAAGCCCCGTCGCGAGACAGGGCTTTTCCAGCAACTACGTAATTATGCCGCGACGACTTCAGTCTTCGGGACAATGCTCACGTAACGGCGGTTGAAAGCGCCTTTTACTTCAAACTTGATCACGCCGTCGATTTTAGCGAACAGAGTGTGATCTTTACCCATGCCAACACCGTAACCGGCGTGGAATTGGGTGCCGCGCTGACGCACGATGATGTTGCCCGGAATGATAACCTGGCCGCCATACATCTTCACGCCAAGGCGTTTGGCTTCTGAGTCGCGACCGTTACGGGTACTACCACCAGCTTTTTTGTGTGCCATGAGTCAATTCTCCTAGTGAGGAATTAGGCTGAAATTAAGCCTGAATACCGGTGATTTTGATCTCGGTGTACCACTGGCGGTGGCCCATACGCTTCATGTGGTGCTTACGACGACGGAACTTGATGATGCGGACTTTATCGTGACGACCTTGGGAGATCACTTCAGCCACAACGGTAGCGCCTGCAACAACTGGAGCGCCGATGTTCACGTCATCGCCATTGGCGACCAACAGAACGCGATCAAAAGTAACGGATTCGCCAGTAGCGATTTCCAGCTTCTCGATCTTCAGGTATTCACCTGGGGCGACCTTGTATTGCTTGCCACCAGTAACAATTACTGCGTACGACATGGTATTTCTCCGATAATCCTGCTCACCCAGCGCTTTATAAGAAGAGGTATTGGCTGGCATGGCTGCATGGGATGGACGTCCCGAATGCAATTGCGTAAGGCAGGTGCTGCCCAGGAAGTTCAGGGTGCGCGATTGTACGCAAGCTATGGAGGTGTTGCAAGTAGCCGTCTATCGCGCCTTGACACTACGGGACGCGGGTCCTAGCATGCCGCGCAACCCTTCTGGAGCGACTGTCGCTGATGCAACCCCAAGCTTTCTACCGCGCGGTGGCGGACGATTTTAGCGCCGTCGACGGCATCATCAAGAAGCAGCTGACTTCTAAAGTGCCGCTGGTCTCCAAAATTGGCGACTACATTACGTCGGCCGGCGGTAAACGCCTGCGTCCTTTATTAGTGTTGCTGTGTGGCAAGGCCCTGGGCCGCGAAGGCGATGACCTGCGCCTGCTGGCCGCGACCATCGAGTTCCTGCACACCGCCACCCTGCTGCACGACGACGTGGTCGACATGTCCGGCATGCGCCGTGGTCGCGAGACGGCCAACGCGATGTGGGGCAATGCGCCGAGCGTGCTGGTGGGCGACTTCCTGTACTCGCGCTCGTTCGAAATGATGGTCGAGCTGGGCTCGATGCCGGTGATGAAGATTCTTTCACAGGCCACGCGCATCATCGCCGAAGGCGAAGTGTTGCAGCTGTCGAAGGTTCGCGACGCCAGCACCACCGAAGAAACCTACATGGAAGTGATTCGCGGCAAAACCGCGATGCTCTTCGAAGCCTCGACCCATAGCGCCGCCGCCCTGTGCGAAGCGACGCCCGAGCAGAGCGAAGCCCTGCGCACGTTCGGCGATCACCTGGGCGTGGCCTTCCAGCTCGTGGACGACCTGCTGGACTATCGCGGCGACGCCGAAACCCTGGGCAAGAACGTCGGTGACGACCTGGCCGAGGGCAAGCCGACCTTGCCACTGATCTACACCATGCGCGAAGGCACGCCGGAACAGGCCGCCCTGGTGCGCAAGGCGATCCAGAAAGGCGGGATCGAAGACCTGGAAAGCATCCGCGAAGCCGTGGAAGCCTCGGGTTCCCTCGAATACACCGCGCAACTGGCCCGTGACTACGTGGCTCGCGCGATCCAATGCCTGGAAGCCCTTCCAGCCAGCGAATACCGGGACGCCCTGGTTGAGCTGAGTGAGTTCGCGGTCGCCCGTACTCACTGATTCTGCTCTGCTCCATGTAGGAGCTGGCTTGCCTGCGATTGCATCACTGCGGTGTAACAGACAAACCGAGGTGCCTGCATCGCAGGCAAGCCAGCTCCCACAGCGTTCTCTGGCGTTGCTGCCCCCTGCCCGGCTAAAACCCTATACAATGTGCGCTTTTTAGCCATCCTGAAACCAAGGAGCTTTAGTGAGCACGTTGCCACCCTGCCCGAAATGCAATTCCGAATACACCTACGAAGATGGCGCCCAGCTGATTTGCCCGGAATGCGCCCATGAGTGGGCCGTCGGCGGCGAAGCCGAGGCGGCCAGCGATGAATCCGTGAAGAAAGACTCTGTGGGCAACGTCCTGCAGGACGGCGACACCATCACCGTGATCAAGGACCTCAAGGTCAAGGGCACGTCCCTGGTGGTCAAGGTCGGCACCAAGGTCAAGAACATCCGCCTGTGCGATGGCGACCACGATATCGACTGCAAGATCGACGGTATCGGCCCGATGAAACTCAAGTCCGAGTTCGTCCGCAAGGTCTGAATATGCTGCCTCCATCCCGTGCCCTGCACGGGATGGCGCTTCACCCTCCCCGCGTCAGTTCCGCACTGGCGGCAAAAGGCCAGGCCTTTTGATCAAAAACAATATCCACACAGAAAAGTCCGGAAATGGCCAATAGGGACTTGCTATTCTACGAATAAGAATTATTCTCATTGAAACCCATCAAGGAGATACTTCCCATGACTTATTTGATCGATGCCTGGCTGGACCGTCCACACCCTTACCTGCGAATCCTCCATCGGGAAACCGGGGAAGTCTGCGCGGTGCTGGAAGAAGAGGCGTTAAGCGAACTGCAGGATCAGGGCGACCTGGACGTCAATGGCCTGAGTTCCAGTGAGCCCGGGGTGCTGAAGGAAGTGGTGAGAAATCTGTTTCTGTTCTGCTATGCCCGAGCGTTGCGCCCGGTGACGGATCTCAATGGCAAGTTTCATCCATGAGCAACCGCGCAAAACACTGCAGGAGCGAGCAGGCTCGCTCCTGCAGGTAAGGTCTTACAGAACGTCGAGCAGCTCGACGTCAAACACCAGAACGCTGTGCGGCGGGATGCTGCCAACGCCTTGAGCGCCGTAAGCCAGTTCGCTCGGCACGTACAGGCGCCATTTGCTGCCGGCATTCATCAGTTGCAGGGCTTCGGTCCAGCCGGCGATCACGCCGCCAACCGGGAATTCCGCAGGCTGGCCGCGCTCGTAGGAGCTGTCGAACACAGTGCCGTCGATCAGGGTGCCGTGGTAGTGAGTACGCACCTGGTCTTCACGGGTCGGCTTGGCGCCGCTACCTGCAGTCAGCACTTCAAATTGCAGGCCGGAAGCCAGGGTGGTGATGCCGTCACGCTTGGCGTTTTCAGCCAGGAAAGCCAGGCCTTCGCCAGCAGCAGCTTCAGCCTTTGCAGCGGCTTCGGCTTGCATGATTTCGCGGATGACCTTGAAGCTGGCGGCCATTTGCTCCTGGTCCACACGGCTAGGCTTGCCGGCAAAAGCGTCGGTCAGGCCAGCCAGGATCGCGTCCAGGCTCACGCCCGGTGGCGGGTTGTCGCGCAGCTGGTCGCCCAACTGACGGCCAATGCCGTAGCTCACGCGGGTTTCGTCGGTGGACAGATTAACTTCGGACATGGAAAGGCTCCGCTGTAGGACGACACAGGTGCCGTCCAAACTAAAAGGGCGAGCAGACTAGCACACAAGCCACGCCCTTGATGAGCCCCGCGCAGGAGAGCGCCAGGGGCTGATTAATGCTTGGTAACCTTGTCCAGGTAGCCCATGGCAAACGCCGACACCACGAAGGTCATGTGAATGATCACGTACCATTTCAGGTGCTCGGGATCGACGTTCTTGGCGTCCATGAAGACCCGCAGCAGATGGATCGACGAAATCGCTACGATGGACGCCGCGACCTTCATCTTCAGCGACGAGGAGTCCATGGTCCCCAGCCAGTTGAGCTTCTCCTTGCTTTCGTCGATGTCCAGCTGGGAGACGAAGTTCTCGTAGCCGCTGATCATCACCATCACCAGCAGGCCGCCCACCAGGGCCATGTCGATCAACGACAGCAGCACCAGGATCACATCCGACTCGCTCATGGTGAACACGATGGGAATCACATGAAACACTTCCTGGAAGAACTTCAGGCCCAGCGCCAGCAGCCCCAGGGACAGCCCGAAATAGATCGGCGCCAACAGCCAGCGTGAGGCATACATTGCATTTTCGATAAAGCGTTCCATTGAATCTCACACAGCTTGGCTAAAAATGGCGGCGAGTATACCAGCCGCACCCAAACCCCAGAAACCGTCGAGAAAACTGATCTGTACGGCATCTGTTAAGGAATTTTTCTGCTAGTGTCGAGCTCATCAACTCGGCTCGATGATGTCGGACAGGAAAACTCAGATAATGGATGTGCGATCCCCTTTGGCCAGCCTTGGCCTGTGTGCGGCGTTGCTGATGGGCAGCGGTTGTTCCCCAAGCGATGAACACAAGCAAGCCAGTCTCGAAGAGAAAACCGCCAAGTTCGAACAATCCCTGGACGCCATCCAGGACCCCAAGCTCAAGGACGCCGTGTCCGAGCTCGGAGGCTCGCTGCTGTTGCTGGAACGGGCGCGCGCCAAGCTCGCCACCAAGCCCATCGAGGCCGAGTACAGCGAAGACGCCCTGGCGCTGCTCAAGCATTACCCTACGCCGCAGGCCCTGGTCGATACCTACATCAATGGCCTGTTTGTCCTGCGCAAGGCGTCCCATTCGGACTACCTGACGGACCTGCAGCCGATCTTCCCGTTCAACTTCAACATGCCCGACCAGTTCCCCTTCCCACACGGCCTGGAATGGCAGTCGGTGACCCTGAGCAACAACAAGGTCATCCCGTTCCAGCCGGAATGGTCGGAAACCGATCCGGGCATCCAGTTGAGCCCCACCAGTTCCAACCTGACCAACCCCGATGACCTGACGGTGACCTACCCGTTCGTCGAAGGCGTCGAGACGGAGAACAAAAGCCAGCCGCAGCCCGTCACCCTCAAGGGCAAGGTGGAAGTGATTGCCCCGCGTAAAGTCTTCACCTTCGACTTGTCGAAAAAGGACGTGGGCCGCAAGCGCACCGAAGAAAACGTCACCGTCACCCTGCTGGCCCTGGAAAAGAACTACGCCGAGATCGAACTGACCAACAGCGCCCCGCTGGCGCCGGAAGTCGCGGACGAATCGCCGAACCCGTTGCTGGTGCAGGCTCGTGACACCACCGGGCAATTTCTCTCGCGCTCGGGCTCGATCAACGAAAACGCCGCGCAACTGGCGTTCTACGAGAAGCAACTGGCCGAAATGCAGAAGCAGAAGGGCTGGTCCGACGCCTTCGAGAAACAGCTGGAAGACGAGCAGAAAGCCTTCGAGCTCAAGCAGAACAGCCACTACACCAAGGTGTACTTCAATGGCCTGATCGACAATGTGCAAGTCAGCGTGCTCGACTTTTCCCAGGCCACGGTGACCCGCAAGGACCTGGACCTGCCCGTACGGCGCTTCGACAAGAACAGCCTGGAAAAAACCGTACAGCCGTTGCCGATGCCCGTCACCGTGTATGACGACCAGGCCGCAGATTGGCTCAAGGACGCCACCCTGTCCGAAGACCAACTGAAGAAAAGCGTCACCATCAACCAGTCGGTGGATGACGCCAGTGCGGCGCACGTTGAGTTCGATCACCCCTACACCTTCAACGACGACCTGCTGGGCGAGGACCGCGGCGGCGGCGATGCCCCGGTGACGTTCCTCACCGCCAACGACGAAGGCAAGCTTGGCGAGCCGATCGAACTGCCCGCCGAAGCCTACGAGGTCGACCCGGGGCGCGGCACCATCACCTATGACTTGAACCTGTTTCCTGAAAACCCGGGGTTTGCCGTCGGATCGATGCCGCTGTTCCTGGCGACCATCGAGAAAGGCAGCCTCACTGCCGGGCAACTGCCCAAGGGCCTGGAGCTGAAGGACAACGCGCTGATTGTCGACCAGAAGCTGTTCCCCTCTGACAGCTGGCGGTTCTATGCCAAGGACGCCAGCGGCAACTACCTGAAGGAAATTCTCGGCGTCAGCCACCGCGCCGAGGAATACGGCACGGCGCTGTTCGACGTGCATTACTTCTACGGCCAGCCGACGACATTGGAAACCTACCAGCGCACCGGCCTGGACACGGTGCAGTATGGGTTTGAGGTGAAGCTGGACAAACCCGAGGCGGCCCCTGCCCCCAAGCCATAGC
>NZ_JBYSWF010000151.1:0-719 GCF_058780865.1 Pseudomonas sp. GP01-A4 | reverse complement strand
GACGCCGGTGCGGGTGGATTTTGTGGAGGGTGGGGCGGCGCACCGGCGTCTGTATGGCGGCGGCAGCGGGCAAATGATTGCCAAGGCGGTGGGTGTGGCACAGGGCGTGCGGCCCAGGGTGCTGGATGCTACCGCCGGGTTGGGAAAGGATGCATTTGTGTTGGCCAGCCTGGGTTGCGAGATGAGCCTGATTGAACGCCAGCCGTTGATTGGGGCGTTGCTGGAAGATGGCTTGGCGCGAGGTGCAGAGGATTTTGAGGTGGCGCCGATTGTGGCGCGGATGAGGTTGCTCAAGGGCAACTCCATTGAGGTGATGCGCGATTGGGAGGGGGAGCCGCCTCAGGTGATTTATCTGGATCCGATGTTTCCGCATCGGGAGAAGACGGCGTTGGTGAAGAAGGAGATGAGGTTGTTTCGGCCGCTGGTGGGGGATGATCCGGATGCGCCGGCGTTGTTGGCGGCGGCGTTGGCTTTGGCCAGTCATCGGGTGGTGGTCAAACGGCCGCGTAAGGCGCCTTGTATTGAGGGGGTTAAGCCGAGTCATGCGTTGGATGGGAAGTCCAGTCGGTATGACATTTATCCTAAGAAGGCGCTGAAGTCCTGAGGGTTGGGTACATATCCGTTATTTAGGTAACGGCTGCTTATGGTTTCGCTCTTACAGCGACTCACTTTGGAAAAGCCCCAAAGTAAGCAAAGGGCTCTGCCCCGCCTGTCGGCGC
>NZ_JBYSWF010000150.1:0-1588 GCF_058780865.1 Pseudomonas sp. GP01-A4 | reverse complement strand
ACTGCCTGTCCGAATGAGCGTGGAACAGGTGTCCGGATCAGCGTGGGCTGAGTGTCCGAATGGCGTGGAATCCGCAAATAATCCTCGCCGGTGGTGTCTATGGCCCGCGTAAATCAACGGACATTGAGGCAGACCTTGAGAACGAGGCACTTTCTATACTTGAGGAGCTCGGGGAAAGCATTGATGACAATCTGCGCGAAGCCCTGTTGGCTGATTTCACAACCACTGCAGGCCAGGCGATGTGCCTGAAAGGTGGGCATGCAATCACGCTAGTCGGCTATGACTTCCGTGAAGGTAATGAGTGGATCTACGTCCACGATGATCGTCTCGGCCCTTACGCTCGGGCGGAGCTGATTGAAGCGGAAGCATTCATCGAGCTGCAGGCGAGCAAAGGTTTTGAAGCTACAGACGAGGTGAGGGCCGAATTAAATGAGCGATGGGCCTTGGCATTTAGTCACTGGGATCCGGATGCCGAAGAGTGGCTAGACCCGCATGAAATCTTGGTGCCGGACATGGGGATCATACCCGCTGACAAAAAGGCACGCCTGGATTTCCATTATGCTTACGGCACAGCGACCATCGTTTCGACACATATCAAACATTGGATGGAAGGAATCTGTAATACCTCCGAGCTTGAGCGTCGGGAGTATGGGCACACCATAAAACTGTCCACCATTTCCCAGATTCGCAGTGAGGTTACCGGTCGACCGATTGGTTACAAACTCAATGAGACCTTGCCCGCGGGTGCTGAATCGCCAGTAGCGACTGCGGATGCCATCGAGCGGTGGAATGCTAATAAGCTGAGTTTCTTGACGTCTCCGATGGCGCGTTTGCAGTGGGACATCGATTTCTACTGGGGCGAGAATAAGGTTTTCAAAATTTTGCTCGATGCCACTGACACGCCCTTGGGGGATGCCGTATCGGCTGTCTACGAACATGATCTCCTTTTCGCTGAGCTCTTCTTGAAAGTCTTCCGAGATGACAAGCTGAACGCGGAATTTGTTGATGATGAGCATTTCTACAGCTCTTTTTTGAAGCTGGTCGATAAGCGCGACAGGGATTATGCGAGCTATCTGAACGCGACTTATGGCGCTTTGCGGGCTCCAAAAAAGCTGGAGGAAAGCGAGATCACTGTTGAGGGCAAGGGGGCTAACGATACCGCTATCGAATGGTTCGATCCTAAAGCGGATGAGCGCACCTTGATCCATCTTTACGATCAAGTCGTCCGCAGCCCTGAGGAAAAAAATCTCATCTGGGCAATTGGCAAAGATGGAACCCTATTTGTAGCCGTCGACCTCAAAGATCCGAAGCGTGGGCATCCAAGCATGACAGGGTTCCAAGCTGCTCGGATTGCGGGAGAAATGTGGTGGAGGCGACCCAGCGAAAAAGGCGGTGTTTGGGGCGTCAACCATGGCTCGGGCCGCTACAGCTTCGACTATGCCAATCCACAAAACCTGCTCACCAACGCGATCACGAAGATCGCGTCCTTTTTCCCTGACGATCAGTTCATCGTAAGC
Organism: Pseudomonas sp. GP01-A4; assembly: GCF_058780865.1. Taxonomy (NCBI): domain Bacteria; kingdom Pseudomonadati; phylum Pseudomonadota; class Gammaproteobacteria; order Pseudomonadales; family Pseudomonadaceae; genus Pseudomonas; species Pseudomonas sp. GP01-A4. The sequence continues at coordinate 71 of NZ_JBYSWF010000150.1, read as the reverse complement.
GTCCGAACTACACCGCCTTGCATCTCAGACCTTAATCCCCTTTAACCGCTGATTGACGCGCTCACACTCAA
>NZ_JBYSWF010000014.1:83474-113663 GCF_058780865.1 Pseudomonas sp. GP01-A4 | reverse complement strand
GCCGAGTGGTGGGGCAAGAGCGTTTTGCTTACTTTTGCGCTGTTCAAAAGTGAGCCGCTGTAAGAGCGGAACCAATAGTCGCCGTTACCTAAATAACGGATATACACCCCGACCCCCCTCTCACCCCAACAACTCACTCATCGCAATAATCTGCTCCGCCACCTGAATCAGCTTCTGCTGCCGACTCATCGCCTGACGCCGCATCAGCGTGTAGGCCTCTTCCTCATTACACCCCTTCATTTTCATCAACAACCCCTTGGCCGTTTCGATCCGCTTGCGTTCGGCCAACTGCTGATCCCGCGCCTGCAACTGCGCGCGCAGCGCCTGGTCACTCTCGAACCGCGCCATCGCCACATCCAGAATCGGCTGCAACCGCTGCGCCTGAATCCCCTCGACAATGTAGGCACTCACCCCGGACTTGATCGCCTGACGCATCACCCCCGGATCATGCTCATCGGTAAACATCACAATCGGCCGTGGCTGGTCGCGACTCACCAGCACCACCTGCTCCATCACATCGCGTCCCGGCGACTCGGTATCGATCAAAATCACGTCCGGGCGCACCGCTTCGACCCGCGCCGGCAAGTCGATCGTCAACCCCGATTCATCGATCACCTCAAACCCGGCCTCGGTCAACGCAGCCTTGAGCCGACCGACCTTGCGCGGTGTGTCATTGATCAACAGGATTCGTAGCATGGGTTCCTCCTGTCAGCGCAAGGCCTGGCGGCTGGCAACATCTGCCATGGCATGCAGGCGAAAGCTGCGGGCATACCCGGCCGGGTCCGAACCGTCCCAGATTTTTCCGTCGATCAACTGGCTGCTGCGCATGGCCTCGCCACCGGCAGGCACGCCCACGGCGCTGGCCGCCTGGCGATAGATGTCCAGTTGTTGCACACGCCGGGCAACGCCGAGGTAGTCCGGGTCCTCCCGCAGCAGGCCCCAGCGGCGGAACTGGGTCATGAACCACATGCCATCAGACAGGTAGGGCAGGTTCACCTCGCCGTCGCCATAAAAACGCAGCGCGTGGGGATCCTGCCAGTGGTTGCCGAGGCCGTCATCGTAGTCGCCGAGCAGGCGCGGTTCGATGCAATCGAGCGGGGCGTCGAGGTACTGCGGGGCGCTCAGCAACTGTGCAGTGGAGCGGCGGTTTTCCGTGCTCTGTTCGATAAAACGGCTGGCCTGCAGGATCGCCATCACCAGTACCCGGGCGGTATTGGGGTATTGCTCGACAAATGCCTGGGTGCAGCCGAGAACTTTTTCCGGATGGTCCGGCCACAGTGCCTGGGTGGTGGCCAGGGTAAAACCCTGGTTCTGCTTCACCGCACTGGCGCACCAGGGCTCGCCCACACAAAAGCCGTCGATGCGCCCGGCTTGCAGGTGCGCAACCATCTGCGGCGGCGGCACCACCACACTGTCCACATCCTGCAGGGGATGGATGCCCTGGCTGGCCAGCCAGTAATACAACCACATGGCGTGGGTACCTGTGGGAAAGGTCTGGGCGAAGGTGAGTTTTGTTCGGCTTTGGTGCACGTGGCGGTCCAGTGCCTCAGGACTGGTCACCCCCAGCTGTTGCAGGCCACGGGACAGGTTGATGCTCTGGCCGTTCTGGTTCAGGCCCATCAGCACCGCCATATCGGTGGGTGCCACGCCGCCGATGCCCAGGTGCACGGCGTAGATCAGGCCGTACAGGCTGTGGGCGGCGTCCAGTTCGCCGCTGACCAGGTTGTCCCGCAGGCTGGCCCATGATGACTGGCGCCTGAGATTCAAGGTCAGGCCATAGGGCTGGGCGAAGCCCTGGGTGGCGGCGACCACCACCGAGGCGCAATCGCTCAGGGCCATGAAACCCAGGTTGAGGCTGCTCTTTTCCGGGGCATCGCTGCCGTTGACCCAAGCCAGGGGATCACTCATCAATACGTACCTTTCATAAAAAAACGCCGTTCCGTCGGGTACTCAGAAGAAGAGCCCGGGGTAACGACGTCTGTGTCCTTGAGCCCGTTCCGCCGTTGGCGCGAGCTGCGATAGACAAGGCAAAGCAAGGCACATGCCACGATGCGCACAGGATGGGTTGGGCGTCAGCTTTCCATCAGGATTGAAATCGGCCTGCCTCGCAGTATGGCCGCTCTTTCAGCCCGGGCCATGCAGGCATGTTCAGCCACCTTCACCGTTTCTCGACGCTGCTTTTCGGCCTGGTGCTGCTGGGCAGCCCCGGCGCGTTCGGGTACTCCTACCAGGCCCGTGATGAAAGCCTGCACACTTTTTTTACCGCGTTGTCCCTGCCGCTGGGGCAGCCGATCGTTGTCAGTCAGGCGGCAGCTCGCAAGCGCATCAGCGGGGCGTTCGATTTCGACTCGCCCCAACCGCTGCTGGAGTCGGTCGCCCAGCAGCAAGGCCTGATCTGGTACACCGATGGCCAGGTGCTTTACCTCTATGACGCCGACGAGGCGAAAAGCTCGGTAGTGACCCTGCGGCATATCTCGGTCGACCTCCTGCGTGGGTTCATGCGCCGTTCGGGGCTCGAAGAGGCGCGCTACCCGCTGCGTGCGAGTGGGGCGCGGGTGTTCTACGTGTCCGGGCCGCCGAACTATGTCGACCATGTGCTGCGCCTGGCCCAACTGATGGACCGCCAGCGTGCGGAACTGCGCCTGGGGCCGCAGCGGATCGGGGTGGTGCAGGTGCTCAACACCCACGTTGCAGACCGCGAGTACAACATGGGCGACAGAACCGTCACGGTGCCGGGCATGGCATCCATGATCGAAAAACTGCTGGCCGTCGAGCAGGAGAGTGCGTCCCCGCGGCAACCCGGATTACTGGCCGACAAGAATATCTCGGTGCTGGCGTACCCGGACACCAACAGCCTGCTGATCAAGGGCAAGCCCGCGCAGGTGAGCTTTATCGAAGGTCTGGTGGCAGAACTGGACGTACCGAAGCGCGCGGTGGAGGTTTCGATGTGGCTGGTGGATGTGGACCGCGATGAGCTCAAGAAGATCGGCGCGACCATGCACAAGGGGGCGGACAAGCCTTCAGCGACCCGGGTCATGGCACCCATCGAGGACGAAGCATTCATGCAGCGGATCACCGCCTTGGAGTTGCGCAGGCGAGCGAGGGTCACGACGTTGCCGGTGATTCTCACCCAGGAGAATGTGCCCGCGGTTTTCAACGACAACCAGACGTTCTATCTGCCCCGGCCGGGTGAAGACTACGACGAATGGCAACCGGTGGTCTTTGGTACGCAGGTCAGTGTTCTGCCGCGCTTCGCCGAGGCGAATGAAATCGAGATGCTGCTCACCGTCGAGGATGGCCGCCAGATGGGCAAGGCTGCCAGTCGCGACAAACCCTCGGCGGGGGTGGAGCGGATGGGGATCAACACGGTGGTGCGTGTGACACCGGGTAGGCGATTGCTGGTGGGGAATTTTCAGCGCGATACCGGCACAGCCTTGCTCGGACGCTACAACGGGCCCATGGCCAACAGTGTGCGATTGTTTGTGATTCAGGCGACGGCGGTCGCAAATGTGCTGCATACCGCTGCCGAGCCCGGGCAGGCGCCGCCGTTGACGCGCTCCCAGCATGAGCAGGTGAAGCGGGCATTTACCCGGGTGACCGAAGGATAAGAACGTTGGTGGCGCGCCTGGGCGGGCATCGTCGAAAGGTCCTACGTGCCCAGTCTGAAAAAATCAGTGCCTATGGGGTTTTTTCCTCTCCTATACAGCGAGTGGGCTTTTTATAGTCGCGACCTTCAGGAAACCAGTGTTGGAAATGAAGGTGAGTTGGGTGCGGAGGTACGAATGGCCGTGGTGAACGATGGGGTACTGGCTACCCCCATGGTCTTTGAGCGCTGGACGTTGCACGGCGACGGTAGATTGACCAGTGAAGACTCGGATATTCAACTCCCGCCCAAGGAGTGGCAGGTGTTGCGCCTGTTGCTGTCCTCGGCCGGAGTGCTGGTGACCAAGGACCACTTGCTGGAACAGGCATGGCCCCATAACGAGGCCACGGAAGAGTCCCTGACCCGTTGCATCTGTTCGCTGCGCAAATATTTGAAGGGCGGCAAGGGTCTGATCAAGACGGTATACGGCAAAGGGTACCGGGTGACCTGTGCGGTCAGGATGACCAGCCTGACGGTGGGCGCTGTCTGTTCCACCTGCGGTCGGGGGCAGGCATGAGCGGCGCCCGGTGCAAGGGGGCGCTGCTGCTGATGCTCACGCTCGGCTTCGGCAATGAAGCCCGGGCGTATTGCTGGGCCGAGGCTGCCAGCCGATACGGCATGGAGCCGGAATTGTTGCAGGCCATCGCCGCGGTGGAGTCGGGCTACCGCGCCAAGGCCATGAATTACGCCAACAACAACGGCACCCGTGATATCGGGCTGATGCAGATCAACAGCATTCACCTGCCGCGCCTGCTCAAGGAGGGCATTACCGAGCAGCGCTTGCTGGATGAGCCTTGCCTGTCGGTGGAGGTGGGGGCGTCGATCCTTGCCGATTTCGTCAAACAGTTCGGCTACAACTGGACGGCGATCGGTTCCTACAATGTGGGCGGCGGGCCCGGGCCTCAGCGTGAGGCCCTGCGTCTTCGCTATGCGCAAAAAATCTGGGCCCGCTATGAGGAACTGATGACGCACCGTAACTGACGATTGGACGGCACGCCTCGCATGCAGCCCGTCACCCCGGCTATAATCGCCGCCACCTTTCGCCGCCATCCGAGTCAAGCCCGCCCATGTATACCCTGGCCCGCCAGCTGTTGTTCAAACTCTCTCCGGAAACTTCCCACGATCTGTCCCTGGACTTGATCGGTGCCGGTGGCCGCCTGGGGCTCAATGGCCTGGTGTGCAAGGCCCCGGCGAAAATGCCGGTGTCGGTGATGGGGCTCGATTTCCCCAACCCGGTAGGCCTGGCTGCGGGTTTGGACAAAAACGGTGCAGCCATCGACGGTTTTGCGCAGCTGGGTTTTGGCTTTGTCGAAATCGGCACCGTGACCCCACGGCCGCAGCCGGGCAACCCGAAGCCGCGGATCTTCCGCCTGCCGGAAGCCGAGGCGATCATCAATCGCATGGGCTTCAACAACCTGGGTGTGGATAACCTGCTGTCACGGGTTCAGGCGGCTAAGTACACCGGTATCCTCGGGATCAATATCGGCAAGAACTTCGACACGCCGGTGGAGCGTGCGGTGGATGACTATCTGATTTGCCTGGACAAGGTCTACGCCCACGCCAGCTACGTCACGGTCAACGTCAGCTCGCCTAACACCCCGGGCCTGCGCAGCCTGCAGTTTGGCGACTCCCTCAAGCAACTGCTCGAAGCCTTGCGCCAGCGCCAGGAAGATTTGGCTGTGCGCCACGGCAAGCGTGTGCCCCTGGCAATCAAGATTGCCCCGGACATGAACGACGAAGAGACCGTACTGGTGGCCCAGGCCCTGGTGGATTCGGGCATGGATGCGGTGATCGCCACCAACACCACCCTGAGCCGCGTCGGTGTCGAAGGCCTGGCGTATGGTGACGAAGCGGGCGGCCTGTCCGGTGCGCCGGTACGCGACCAGAGTACCCACATCGTCAAGGTGCTGGCGGCCGAGTTGGCAGGGCGCTTGCCGATCATTGCCGTGGGCGGCATCACCGAGGGCAAGCACGCGGCCGAGAAAATCGCCGCCGGCGCGAGCCTGGTGCAGTTGTACTCCGGCTTTATCTACAAGGGCCCGGCGTTGATTCGCCAGGCGGTGGATGCGATTGCGGCATTGCCGCGCGGCTGACAACAGGCAATAAAAAGGGCTCCTTGAAGGAGCCCCTGGGCCGAAGCCCGCCGCCCGGATGGGGCGTGCGTGGTTAAGTGGTTGCGTATTCGTGCTGGTGTCGGAATTAAATGCCCTTGATTAGCCGACGGCGTGAAGTTCGTTGAGTCTGTGGATTCCCGCAGTGCCAGTCATACCGTCCCAGTTGTCGCCGCGTCCTTCTCGCCAGCCGTTGATCCAGGCTTGGCGTACCGACGGTAGAGTAAATGGGCAAAGCTCACGGGATTTGCCATGAACGCCATATTGATATCCGCGTAAAAATGCTCTTTCCAACGGATCACGCTTAAGTCTTCTCATAGGGTGTTTCCCTCACTTGTTGACTGTCTTGATATCCTTCGGCCTCGTCCGAGGCCGGGCAGAGTTTTTCTGCCGTTGGTGCGCTCGCTGCCGGCGTGGCGAGCTATGTGTCGGCGTCGTTACGGCGCCAACCTGTGTTGAGTTCTAACCAATAGGTCACATGGATTCAATGATCGTTTTGTCATAAGCACGTAACGATAACGATGCTATAGCCATAAGCTGGGATGGCTTTTCGCCCCTTTTATTGGGCAAACCCAGCTATGATGTGCCCTTCAAAGAGGATGGGTTTAATCCTTTAGTGAGAATGTCCGCCTGTTGCAGTCGGTTATTATTCGACGAAGGGTCGGAATGTTTCTTCTTGTTGCTCCAAATACTTGAACTGCCCCGTCGATAAAGGCCCGAAAGGCCGGTAGCCGGGGTGGAACGGCACATTCGTGCCACACGAGCGCTCTTCAAGAAAAGCGCTTGATTGAAAACCGAACGCGCGATGCGTCGCCCGTTCACTTATTGCTGAAAAGCCTGGAATGCCCCATGTCGGACCGTTTTGAACTCTTCCTCACCTGCCCCAAGGGCCTCGAAGGCCTGCTGATCGAGGAAGCCGTCGGGCTTGGCCTTGAGGAAGCCCGCGAGCACACCTCGGCCGTGCGCGGCATGGCCGACATGGAGACCGCCTACCGCCTGTGCCTCTGGTCGCGCCTGGCCAACCGCGTGTTGCTGGTGCTCAAGCGCTTCCCGATGAAGGACGCCGAAGACCTGTACCACGGGGTGCTGGACATCGAGTGGGAAGACCACATGCTCGCCGACGGCACCCTGGCCGTTGAATTCAGCGGCCATGGCTCGGGCATCGACAACACCCACTTCGGCGCGCTGAAGGTCAAGGATGCGATTGTCGACAAGCTGCGCACCCCGACCGGCGAACGTCCATCCATCGACAAGATCAACCCGGACCTGCGCATCCACCTGCGCCTGGACCGTGGCGAAGCGATCCTTTCCCTTGATTTGTCCGGCCACAGCCTGCACCAGCGCGGCTACCGCCTGCAGCAGGGCGCGGCACCGTTGAAAGAGAACCTGGCGGCGGCGATCCTGATTCGCTCCGGCTGGCCGCGCATCGCTGCCGAAGGCGGCGCGCTGACGGACCCGATGTGCGGCGTCGGTACCTTCCTGGTGGAAGGCGCGATGATCGCCGCCGACATGGCGCCCAACCTGAACCGTGAGCTGTGGGGTTTCACCGCCTGGCTTGGCCACGTTCCGGCGCTGTGGAAAAAACTTCACACAGAGGCCAGCGAACGTGCCGCCATCGGCATGGCCAAGCCACCGCTGTGGATTCGTGGTTACGAGGCGGATCCTCGCCTGATCCAACCCGCCCGTAACAACATCGAACGCGCAGGCCTCAGCCACTGGATCAAGATCTACCAGGGCGAAGTCGGTACCTTCGAGCCGCGTCCGGACCAGAACCAGAAAGGCCTGGTGATCTGCAACCCGCCGTATGGCGAGCGTCTGGGTGATGAAGCCAGCCTGTTGTACCTCTATCAGAACCTCGGCGAGCGTCTGCGCCAGGCGTGCCTGGGCTGGGAAGCGGCGGTGTTCACCGGTGCTCCGGACCTGGGCAAGCGCATGGGCATCCGCAGCCACAAACAGTATTCGTTCTGGAACGGCGCCTTGCCGTGCAAATTGCTGCTGATCAAGGTCACCCCGGACCAGTTCGTCACCGGCGAGCGTCGCACCCCGGAACAACGCCAGGCCGAGCGCGAGCAAGCGGCCTACGACCAGGCGCCGACCGAGCCGCAAGAGCGCCAGTACAACAAGAACGGGAACCCGATCAAACCCGCCCCGGCCCCAGTGGTCGAGCAGGCGCGCTTGAGCGAAGGCGGGCAGATGTTTGCCAACCGCCTGCAAAAGAACCTGAAACTGCTGGGCAAGTGGGCCAAGCGCGAAGGCGTCGATTGCTACCGTGTGTACGATGCCGACATGCCGGAATACTCCATGGCCATCGACCTGTACCACGACTGGGTCCATGTCCAGGAATACGTGGCGCCGAAGTCGATTGACCCGGAAAAAGCTTCGGCACGCATGTTCGATGCCCTGGCGGCCATTCCCCAGGCGCTGGGCATCGACAAGAACCGTGTGGTGGTCAAGCGTCGCGAACGCCAGAGCGGCACCAAGCAGTACGAGCGCCAGAGCGCCCAGGGCAAGTTCACCGAGGTCAGCGAAGGCGGCGTCAAGTTGCTGGTCAACCTGACCGATTACCTGGACACCGGCCTGTTCCTCGACCACCGTCCAATGCGCATGCGCATCCAGAAAGAGGCGGCCGGCAAACGCTTCCTCAACCTGTATTGCTACACCGCCACCGCCAGTGTGCACGCCGCCAAGGGTGGCGCGCGCAGCACCACCAGCGTCGACCTGTCGAAGACCTACCTGGACTGGGCGCGCCGCAACTTCTCCCTCAACGGTTTCTCCGACAAGAACCGCCTGGAGCAGGGCGACGTGATGGCCTGGCTGGAAGCCAGCCGCGATGAGTTCGACATGATCTTCATCGACCCGCCGACCTTCTCCAACTCCAAGCGCATGGAAGGCATCTTCGACGTGCAACGCGACCACGTGCAGTTGCTGGACCTGGCCATGGCGCGCCTGGCACCGGGCGGCGTGTTGTACTTCTCGAACAACTTCCGCAAGTTCCAGCTGGAAGACAACCTCGTCGAGCGGTATGCCGTCGAAGAGATCAGCGACAAGACCATCGACCCGGATTTTGCGCGTAACGCCAAGATCCATCGGGCGTGGAAAATCACCGCGCGCTGATCACTGCGTTCTGAAGCCGCAGGCCCGGATCATTCCGGCCTTGCGGCTTTTTTTTGCGCTGGTCAAACGCAAGTCCTGTGGCTATAACTTAGGGCCTGGCCAAAGTGACGCACCCGCACGCTGGCGTTCTGAGTCTTGTCTATGCCGCTGCATGCCGTCCGCCCGAAAATCCTAGGCTTTATCAGTGAGCAGGTGTCGGCGTGGCTGGTGGCGGTGGTGGTGTTGCTGGGCGGTATCGCGCTGACGATTGTCGTCGCCTGGGCCGCGTCCGAGCTTTACCAGCAGCAGATGCGCCAGCGCTTTCAGCTGCTGGTCAACGAGCGCTACAGCCGCCTCCAGGAGCGTTTCGAGGACCAGGAACAACGCCTGGGCAGCCTGCGGCGGTTCTTCGTCAATTCAAATACAGTCTCGCGCAAAGAGTTCGAAGGGTTCGCGCAGCCCTTGCTGTTGCGTACCCGCGCCTATGCCTGGGCACCCCGGGTTTTGCGTGACCAGCGCGGTGCGTTCGAGCAGGCAATCACGGCGGAGCGCGGTGCGAATTTCTCCATTCGTGAATTGAATGCGGCGGGCGAACTGACCCCGGCGACTGATCGCGATGAGTATGTGCCGGTGCTGTACAGCCAGACCCAGAGCATTCTCGGCTCGCCGCTGGGTTTTGACCTGTTGGCCCAGCCACTGCGGCGCTCGACGGTGGAGCGTGCGCAACAGTCAGGGAAGATGGCGGTGTCCCAGCCCATGCAACTGGTGGGTGTGGAGCCGGCCTATGCCATGGGTGTATTGCTGGTGGCACCGGTCAGCCGGGCACCGACGACACAAGTGCCCAACAGTGAACCTTACGGCTACGTCATGGCGGTGATCAGCATGCGCCAGCTGGTGGCCGATGGCTTGCCCAAGGCCGCACGGGACAACCTGGTGATGCAGATTGTCGACACCTCCGATGCAGAGCAACGGGTGTTGTACGAATCCAGCAACCCCGTGGCAAACAGTGACCTGGTGGCAGCACGCCGGCTGACGCTCGGCGACCACGTCTACGCCTTGAGCCTGCGCCCCAGCCAGGTGTTCCAGCAGGGCAATCACTCGTCGCTGGTCAGTATCCTGGTCATGGGCAGCCTGCTGAGTGTGCTGCTCAGTGCGTTGCTCTACGTGGTGGTCAGCCAGCGCCAGCGCGCATTGAAGCTGGTGGAGCAGCGCACCGCCCAATTGCGTCAGCGGGAACAGGAGCTGCGAGGCACCCACGGCCAACTGCGCAGCGTGCTCAATGCGGCCACCCAGGTGGCGATCATCGCGACGGACTTGCGCGGTGTGATCACCACCTTCAACGCCGGCGCCGAGCAGATGCTGGGCTTTGAAGCACAAGAGGTACTGGGCCACCTGACCCTCGAAAGCCTGCACCTGGCCCCCGAGCTGGAAGCCCGTGCCGCGCAATTGAGCGCAATCCTCGGCAAGCGCATCGCGCCAGCCCAGGCGATGCTGGTGGACAGCGCCGATGCAGTGCATGAGGCCCGCGAGTGGACGCTGGTGCGCAAGGACGGCAGCCAACTGACGGTGAACATGCTCGCCACTGTTCTGCTGGACGAGCATGGCCTGTGGGTCGGGCACCTGGCGATCTGCCTGGATGTCACCGAGCAGAAGCGCGCCTATGAGGCACTGGCCGCGCGGGACCGCCTGCTGAAGAAACTCAGCGCCCATGTGCCCGGCGGTATTTTCCAGTTCATCCTGGAACCGAACAATGTCTCGCGTTTCATTTATGCCAGCGATGGCATCCGCGACATCTACGAAATCGAGCCTGGGGTGTTGCAGCAGGATGCGCGAAAGGTCTTCGAGCGGATTCATCCGCTGGATGTCGAGCGGGTACGGGAGTCCATTCGCCTGTCCACCCTGCAACTGAGCCATTGGCGTGAAGAATACCGGGTGCAGTTGCCCCATCGGGGGCTGCGCTGGGTTCGCGGTGAGGCGACGCCGGAAGAGCTGGCCGGTGGCGGTACGTTATGGCATGGCTATGTGTCGGATATTTCCGATCTCAAGCGGGTCGAGGAAGAGCTGCGGGCGCTGTCGATTACCGATTCCCTGACCGGCATTCATAACCGACGCTACTTCCAGGACCGGCTGAAGGCCGAGATGATCCGGGTCAAGCGTGCCTCGGGGGCGTTGTCGGTGATCATGTTCGACATCGATCACTTCAAGCGCATCAACGACCAGCATGGTCACGCGGTGGGTGATGAAGTGCTCAAGGAGTTATGCCGGCGCATCAGCCAGCGGTTACGACGCACGGATGTGTTTTGCCGGCTGGGCGGCGAGGAGTTTGTGGTGCTGTGCGCCAATACCGACGGCAGCCAGGCGTTCAATGTTGCCCTGGAGTTGTGGCAGGCGTTGCGCGGTGAGCCGATGGAAGGTGTCGGCACGGTGACGGCGAGCTTCGGGGTCGCCAGTTGGCGGGTCGAGGAGGGCGTCGACAGCTTGTTGCTGCGGGCGGATTCGGGTGTCTATGCCGCCAAGCAGGCGGGCAGGGACAGAGTTGAGGCAGAGCGGGTGCTTGCCTGAAGTGCACGGCCATTCAAGCTATTAGAGATCAATGTGGGAGCTGGCTTGCCTGCGATAGCATCACCTCGGTATTCCTGATAGACCGAGGCGTCTGCATCGCAGGCAAGCCAGCTCCCACATTTGATATTTGCTGCTGTTAGAGGACCGGGGCCGCCGCCGCCAGTTTCGGCTGGCGATACAGGTCCAGCAGCACCTGGTCCAGTACCGAGGACGCGCCCCACGGTTTCGGATCGTTGAGAATCGCCACCACAGCCCAGGTATTGCCATTGTTGTCGCGGCTGAACCCGGCAATCGCCCGCACGGTGTTCAGGGTGCCGGTCTTGACGTGGGCTTCGCCGCGCATGGCCGTGGTCTTCAGGCGTTTACGCATGGTGCCGTCGGTGCCGGCAATCGGCAGCGAACTGATGTACTCCGCCGCGTACGGGCTTCTCCACGCCGCTTGCAGCATGGTCGCCATTTCGCGGGCGCTGACCCGTTCAGCACGGGACAGGCCGGAGCCGTTCTCCATCACCAGGTGCGGCGCGGTGATGCCTTTTTTCGCCAGCCACTGGCGCACCACGCGCTGGGCGGCCTTGGCGTCGTCGCCGTCGGCATCGGTGCGGTACTGCGCACCCAGGCTCAGGAACAACTGCTGGGCCATGGTGTTGTTACTGTATTTGTTGATGTCGCGGATGATCTCCGCCAGGTCCGGCGAGAACGCACGAGCCAGCACTTTGGCGTTCTTCGGTACCGGCGCCTGGATGTCGCGGCCCTGGATGCTGCCGCCCAGTTCCTTCCAGATCGCCCGAACGGCGCCGGCGGTGTAGGTGGCGTGGTCCAGCAACGACAGATACGTCTGCGAGCTGCAGCCGTCCGCCAACTGGCCGCTGACGGTCACGGTGACGCTGCCGTCGGCGGCGGTCATCGGGCTGTAGCGCACATCGCCGGTGCATTGCTTGGCGTTGGAGACCTTGACCTGGTTGTCGATGCGGATGCTCGCAATCGGCGGCTCGACCGACACCAGCACCTTGCCCGAATCATTGCGGGTGACGAAGCGCAGCGCCTTGAGGTTGACCATCAAGGCATCGGGCTTGACCAGGAACGGCTTGTTCTCGTCGTTGCCGTCGTCATTGAACTCCGGCAGTTGCGGCGGGATGAAGAAGCCACGGTCCAGCACCAGGTCGCCGGTCACTTGCTGCACGCCATTGGCCCGCAGGTCGCGCATCAGCAGCCAGAGTTTTTCCATGTTCAGCTTGGGGTCGCCGCCGCCCTTGAGGTACAGGTTGCCGTTCAGGATCCCGCCGCTCAGGGTGCCGTCGGTGTAGAACTCGGTTTTCCACTGATGGTTGGGACCGAGCATTTCCAGGGCCGCGTAGGTGGTGACCAGCTTCATGGTCGAGGCCGGGTTGACCGACACGTCGGCGTTAAACACGGTAGGTGTGCCCGGGCCATTGAGGGGAATCATCACCAGGGACAGGGCATTGTTTTGCAGCTTGGCTTTCTGGAGGGCTTCCTGGACCTTGGGCGGCAGGGAAGTGTTGATCGGGGCGGCGGTAACGGAAAAGGCCAGGGGCAGAAGAAAACTGGCGAGTAACAGTGGACGCAAAGATTTGATCATAAGAATTAAAACCCTACTGCTGAGGGGGTAAAAAGGTGAGGGGTATGTACGAAAAATCCCTCAATGGTCATGAAAGTGTCGGCATTATGCCCCAAGGCTGTCGCACTTGTGGCTGAACGATAGCTGCAATTGGCGGTTTTTTTTACTGGCACTCTGCCGCCTGTCCCAGAGAATCGGGCAAAGGCCTGCTTAAACTGCTAAAGTGCCGCCCGTTATTACTTAAGAGGATTGTTCCAATGGCGACTAACCGTTCCCGGCGTCTGCGCAAAAAACTGTGCGTTGATGAATTTCAAGAGCTGGGTTTCGAACTGAACCTGGACTTCAAAGAAGGTTTGGACGATGAAGCGGTTGACGCTTTCCTCGAAGCATTCCTGACTGAAGCGATGGACGGCAACGGCCTGGACTACGTCGGCGGTGATGACTTCGGTCTGGTTTGCAAAGCCACCCGTGGTTCGGTCAACGAAGAACAGCGTGCCGCTGTTGAAGCGTGGCTGAAGGCTCGTCCAGAGCTGACCCGCGTTGAAGTCAGCGCCCTGCTGGACGCTTGGCACCCAGAAAAGCCGATCAACCCGGCAGTCTGATGTCATGAAAAAGCGACCCGCCCGGGTCGCTTTTTCGTTACTGGGTCTAAAGAATCAGGCCTTGCGCCAGTTCAGAATCACCAGCGTCAACACCCCCGCGACAATTCCCCAGAACGCCGAACCGATGGAAAACAACGTCAACCCCGACGCTGTGACCATGAAGGTGATCAACGCAGCTTCCCGTTCCCTGGGTTCATTCATGGCGATGCTCAGGCCATTGATGATCGAGCCAAACAACGCCAGTGCCGCAATCGACAGCACCAGTTCCTTGGGCAGGGCGGCGAATAACGCGGCCAATGTCGCGCCAAACACCCCGGCGATCCCGTAGAAAATCCCGCACCAGACCGCGGCGGTGTAGCGCTTGTTGCGATCCTCATGGGCATGAGGGCCGGTGCAGATCGCCGCGCTGATGGCTGCCAGGTTGATGCCATGGGAGCCAAACGGCGCCAGCACCAGCGAGGCCAGGCCGGTGGTAGTAATCAATGGCGACGCCGGTACGTTATAGCCGTCGGCCCGCAGCACCGCGACACCCGGCATGTTCTGCGAGGTCATGGCCACCACGAACAGCGGGATGCCGATGCTGATGGTCGCGGCCAGGGAGAAGTGCGGCGTGGTCCACACCGGCGTTGCCACTTCCAGGTGAAAGCCACTGAAATCCAGCAGCCCCATCAGCCCGGACAGTGCCGTGCCGATCAGCAGTGCCGCGAGCACGGCATAACGCGGCGACAGGCGCTTGATGACCAGGTAAGTGAAGAACATCCCCAGTACCAGCCCGGTACGGTGCTGCGCGGCGACGAAAATCTCGCTGCCGATCTTGAACAGAATCCCCGCCAGCAAGGCGGCCGCCAGGGACGCGGGGATGCGCTTGACGAGTTTTTCGAAGCTGCCGGTCAGCCCACAGATGGTCACCAGCACCGCGCAGGTGATGTAGGCGCCGATGGCCTCGCCATAGCTGACGCCGCCCAGGCTGGTGATCAACAGCGCCGCGCCCGGTGTGGACCAGGCAATGGTGATCGGCGTGCGATAGCGCAGGGACAGACCAATGCTGCACACCGCCATGCCGATGGAAATCGCCCAGATCCACGAGGAAATTTGCGCGGTGGTCAGGCCCGCAGCCTGGCCAGCCTGAAACATCAGCACCAGGGAGCTGGTGTAGCCGGTCATCATGGCAATGAAACCGGCGACGATGGCCGAAGGCGAAGTGTCGGCCAGTGGGCGTAATCGCGCTTGGGGGACGTCGGACATGGGGCGGTGTTCCTTTTACCGGGCTGTCTGTAGGAGCGAGCTTGCTCGCGAAGGTCGTTAACGATGACGCTGGCATCCTGACTGAATGCGGTGCTTTTACGTTTTTCGCGAGCAAGCTCGCTCCTACAAAGGAGAAAGTGCGGAATCAAGCCTAAACTCAAACGTAACGATTCATTGCAATACAGCCGGCGCCGCAAACAGCCGTACAGTGTGTTGGCGCACTGGGTTGTGTACAATGTGCGCTGATTTTACGCGATACTTGCCAGCGACCCTCTGTGCCGTATTACAGTCAACGTCAATTCGCCGCCGTTCTCCCGACCCGAGTGCCCATGAACGAACAGTTGCAGCCCCTCAAGAAACAGCCGCGAGCCGGTAAGGCCGGTCGCAGTGGAACCCAGGACGATATCGTCTACGCGCATATCTTCGAGGCGATCCTCGAACAACGCCTGGCGCCCGGTACCAAATTGAGTGAAGAAGCGCTGGGCGAAATCTTCGGCGTCAGCCGCACCATCATTCGCCGCGCGCTGTCGCGCCTGGCCCATGAAGGCGTGGTACTGCTGCGGCCCAATCGTGGTGCGGTAGTGGCCAGCCCGAGCGTCGAGGAAGCCCGCCAGGTATTCCTCGCCCGGCGCCTGGTGGAGCGTGCGATCACTGAATTGGCGGTGCAGCATGCCACGGCCGAGCAACTGGCCGAGCTGCGGCAGATGGTCAACGACGAGCGCGACAGCTTCTCCCGGGGCGATCGCGGCGCGGGCATCCGGCTTTCCGGCGAGTTCCACCTGAAGCTGGCCGAGGCGGCGAAGAATGCGCCGCTGATCAGTTTCCAGCGCAGTCTGGTGTCCCAGACCTCGTTGATCATCGCCCAGTACGAAAGCGGCAACCGCTCGCACTGTTCCTACGATGAGCACACGCAGTTGATCGACGCGATCGAAGCGCGGGATGCGGATTTGGCGGTGAACCTGATGATGCATCACATGGATCACATCGACAGCAAGCTCAACCTCGATGAGGAAAGCGCTTCTGACGATCTGCATGCAGTGTTCTCGCATCTGTTGCAGACAAAGAAGCCGGGGCGCTCGTCTGTAAAACTGTAATTTTCCAGGCTCGCCACTAACTAAATGTGGGAGCGGGCTTGCTCGCGAAGGCGGTGGATCAGTCAGCATATCCAGCGACTGACACACCGCCTTCGCGAGCAAGCCCGCTCCCACATTTGTTTTGTTGTACCTGTTAAATCAGCGTTGATGCACCAATTGCCCCGCCGCATACGTCTGCAACACCGCCCGGTCATCCCCCAGTGTCATCAACACAAACAGCGTCTCGGCGATGTTATTGGCCTGCTTCAGGCGATAGCTGAGCAGCGGGGTGGCGTTGTAATCCAGTACCAGGAAGTCCGCATCAGTGCCGGGTTGCAGCGTGCCGATCTTGTCTTCCAGACGCAGCGCTCGCGCACCACCCAGGGTCGCCAGGTACAACGACTTGAACGGACTCAAGCGCGCCCCTTGCAGTTGCATCACCTTGTACGCTTCGTTCAGGGTTTGCAGCAGCGAGAAGCTGGTGCCACCGCCGACGTCCGTACCCAGGCCGACATTCAGCTTGTGCTTCTCGGCCATCGGCAGGTTGAACAAACCGCTGCCCAGGAAGAAGTTCGACGTCGGGCAGAACGCGACTGCCGAACCGGCTTCTGCCAACCGTGCGCATTCGTCGTCGCACAGGTGCACACCGTGGGCGAACACCGAGCGTTCACCCAGCAGTTTGTAATGGTCGTACACGTCCAGGTAGCCCTTGCGCTCCGGGAACAGTTCTTTCACCCATTCCACTTCCTGCAGGTTTTCACTGATGTGAGTTTGCATGTAGAGGTCCGGGTATTCCCCCAGCAGCTGCCCGGCGAGGGTCAGTTGTTCAGGTGTACTGGTCGGTGCGAAACGTGGCGTCACCGCGTAGTGCAAACGGCCCTTGCCGTGCCAGCGCTCGATCAGCGCCTTGCTCTCCGCGTAGCCGGATTCGGCGGTGTCGGTCAAATAGTCCGGCGCGTTGCGGTCCATCATTACCTTGCCGGCGATCATCCGCAGGTCGAGCTTCTCGGCCGCTTCAAAAAACGAGTTCACTGACTGCGGGTGCACGCTGCCAAATACCAGCGCGGTGGTGGTGCCGTTGCGCAGCAGTTCCTTGATGAAAATATCCGCGACTTCTTCGGCGTGGGCCTTGTCGGCGAACTGGCTTTCACACGGGAAGGTGTAGGTGTTGAGCCAGTCCAGCAACTGCTCGCCATAGGCACCGACCATGCCGGTCTGTGGCAGGTGGATGTGGGTGTCGATCAGGCCGGGGGTGATCAGCGCGTCCTGGTAATGGGTGACTTCGATGTCGGCGGGCAGGCTGGCGAGCAAGTCGCTGGCGTGGCCAAGGGCACTGATCTGGCCGTTGTCGATCACCAGCAGGCCGTCCTCGAAATATTCGTAGGAGGCTTCGATCCCCACTTCGGCAGGGTCGGCGATGCTGTGCAAAATGGCGGCACGGTAGGCTTTGCGTGTCAAAGGCATGGTCGTCTCAGTTAGTCGCTTGGCTGCGGCGGGATACCGGCAGCAGTTTGGCAATGGGTTCGGCGCTCGCAGTGTGCTGGCCGAAGTTGGCGTTATAGGTGGCGATGATTTCGCCGGCGATGGAGATGGCGATTTCCACAGGCAGTTTGCCTTTGACCTCAGTCAGCCCCATCGGGCAATGCATGCGTTGCAGTTGCGCGGTGTCGAAACCGCGATCCCGCAGGCGGTGTTCAAACTTGACGCGTTTGGTCTTCGAGCCGATCAGGCCGAAGTAGGTGAAGTCATTGCGCTTGAGCAGGGCGGCGGTCAGCTCCAGGTCCAGCGCGTGGTTGTGGGTCATGACGATGCAGTAACTGCCCACAGGCAAGTGGTCGATTTCATCCACCGGCTCTTCGCTGACGATTTTACGCACGCCTTGGGGGATGTGTTCCGGGAATTCCTGTTCCCGGGAATCGATCCAGCGCACCCGGCACGGCAGGCTGGCCAGCAACGGCACCAGCGCGCGGCCCACGTGGCCGGCGCCGAACACCGCGATCTGCGCCTGCACCTGGCCCATGGGTTCGAACAACAGCACCGTCACGCCGCCGCAGCACTGGCCCAGGCTGGCGCCGAGGCTGAAGCGCTCCAGGTGGGTGTTTTGCTGGCCGCGCACAAGCATGTCCCGGGCGATCTGCATCGCCTTGTATTCCAGGTGCCCGCCACCGATGGTGTCGAAGGTGTGGGCGGCGCTGATCACCATCTTCGAACCGGCGTTGCGCGGCGTGGAGCCGAGCTCTTCGATGATGGTCACCAGCACGCAGGGTTCGCCCTGGTTCTGCAGGTCGGCGAGGGCGCTGATCCAGTTGTTCATGTTTACCTCAACATCTCTGTTGTCAGTTCGACCGCCTTCGCGAGCAAGCCCGCTCCCACATTTTGATTTGTGAACACATTCAAATGTGGGAGCGGGCTTGCTCGCGATGGCAGCGCCTCGGTCTAGAGCGAAGCCAGCTCGGTTTCCGTTTCTACAGCTTTTGCAGCGGTCAGTTGGCGCATCTGCTCACAGCCCCACAACACCCGCTCCGGCGTCGCCGGTGCATCGATCTTCGGCTGATGGCGATAGTCACCCAGGCTCGCCACGGCGTCCTTGATCGCACACCACGAGGCAATACCAAGCATGAACGGCGGCTCACCCACGGCCTTGGAATGGAACACCGTGTCTTCCGGGTTCTTGCGGTTTTCCACCAGCTTTACCCGCAGGTCCAGCGGCATGTCGGCCACCGCCGGGATCTTGTAGCTGGCCGGACCGTTGGTCATCAGCTTGCCCTTGTTATTCCACACCAGCTCTTCCATGGTCAGCCAACCCATGCCCTGGATGAAGCCGCCTTCGACCTGGCCGATGTCGATGGCCGGGTTCAGCGAGGCGCCCACGTCATGCAGGATGTCGGTGCGCAGCATCTTGTACTCGCCGGTCAGCGTGTCGACGATCACCTCGCAACAGGCCGCGCCGAACGCAAAGTAGTAGAACGGCCGCCCACGTGCCTGGCTGCGGTCGTAGAAGATTTTCGGGGTCTTGTAGAAGCCCGTGCTGGAGAGCGACACCTGGGCGAAATACGCCTGCTGGATCAGCGCTTCAAAGGTCAGGATGTGATCGCGGACCCGCACATGCCCGTTGTGGAATTCAACGTCGGCCTCGCTGACTTCATATTTGCGCGCGGCAAACTCCACCAGGCGCTGCTTGATGGTTTCGGCAGCATTCTGTGCGGCCTTGCCGTTCAGGTCGGCGCCGCTGGAAGCCGCCGTCGGCGAGGTGTTGGGCACCTTGTCGGTGTTGGTGGCGGTGATCTGCACGCGGTCGATTTCCACCTGGAAAATCTCGGCCACCACCTGCGCGACCTTGATGTTCAACCCCTGGCCCATCTCGGTGCCACCGTGGTTCAGGTGGATGCTGCCGTCGGTGTAGATATGGATCAGCGCACCGGCCTGGTTGAGGAAACTGGCGGTGAAGGAAATGCCGAACTTTACCGGTGTGAGTGCCAGGCCTTTTTTCAGGATCGGGCTGTTGGCGTTATAGCGACGGATCGCTTCGCGGCGCTCGAAATACTGGCTGCTTTGTTCGAGTTCGGCGGTCATCTCTTCGAGCATGTTGTGCTCGACGGTCTGGTAGTAGTGGGTGACGTTGCGCTCGGTCTTGCCGTAGTAGTTGGCCTTGCGCACGGCCAGCGGGTCGAGGGCCAGGTGCCGGGCAATCGCGTCCATCACTTCCTCGATGGCGACCATGCCTTGGGGGCCGCCGAAGCCGCGGTAAGCGGTGTTGGAGGCGGTGTTGGTCTTGCAGCGGTGGCCGTTGACGGTGGCGTCGCCCAGGTAATACGAGTTGTCGGAGTGGAACATTGCGCGGTCGACAATCGAGTTCGACAGGTCCGGTGAGCAACCGCAGTTGCCCGCCAGGTCCAGGTTGATGCCGTGCAGCCGGCCACTGTCGTCGAAGCCTACGTCGTACTCGATATAGAACGGGTGGCGCTTGCCGGTCATCAGCATGTCTTCGACACGCGGCAGGCGCATTTTGGTCGGCTGGCCGGTGAGGCGTGCGACCACCGCACACAGGCATGCCGGGCTGGCGGCCTGGGTTTCCTTGCCGCCAAAACCACCGCCCATGCGGCGCATGTCGACCACGATTTTGTTCATCGATACGTCGAGTACTTCGGCCACCAGCTTCTGAACTTCGGTGGGGTTTTGCGTGGAGCAGTAGACGATCATGCCGCCGTCTTCGGTGGGCATCACCGAGGAGATCTGGGTTTCCAGGTAGAAGTGTTCCTGGCCGCCGATGTGCAGGGTGCCCTGGATACGGTTCTTCGCGGTCGCCAGTGCGCCCGCCGAATCACCGCGCTGGTGGGTGTGGCTGTCGAGCACGAAATGTTTTTTGCGAAACGCCTCGACCACGTCCAGCACCGGCTCCAGGTCTTCGTATTCGATCACAGCGGCCATCGCCGCCTTGCGTGCGGTTTCCAGGTCGCGGGCGGCGACGGCCAGCACCACCTGGCCGACGAACTGCACGGTGTCGATGGCCAGCAACGGGTCGCCGGGCATCAACGGGCCGATGTCTTTCAGACCCGGCACGTCTTCGTGGGTGATGACGATGCGCACGCCTTCAAATGCATAGCAGGGCGCGGTGTCGATGCTAAGGATCTTCGCGTGGGCACGGTCCGACATGCGTGCGTAGAGGTGCAATTGGTTGGGGAATTCCAGGCGGTCATCAATGTACTGCGCTTCGCCCGAGACATGCTTGGCGGCGCTGTCGTGCTTGACGCTGCGACCGACGCCGCTGGTCAGGTCCTTGGCAAACAGTTCGGCGAGTTCGGCCTGGGATTTTTCCACGGCGTGATGGTTAGACATAAGCGGTCACCCGAGTCTCGATGTGCGGCGTTTGCAGTTCGATGAAGTATTTGCGCAGCAGGTTCTGTGCGCTGAGCAGGCGGTATTCCTTGCTGGCGCGGAAGTCCGACAGCGGGGTGAAATCCTCGGCCAGGGCCGCGCAGGCTTTTTCCACGGTGGCGGAATTCCAGGTGGCGCCGTTCAGTACGGCTTCGCAGTTCTTCGCGCGTTTTGGGGTGGCGGCCATGCCGCCGAAAGCCACGCGGGCATCGTCGATCACACCGTTAGTCATCTTCAGGTTGAAGGCCGCGCAGACGGCAGAGATGTCATCGTCCAGGCGCTTGGAAACCTTGTAGGCACGGAACAGCGGCACGCCTTTGGGCACAATGATTTTCTCGATGAATTCGCTGTCCTGGCGGGCAGTGACGCGGTAGTCGATGAAATAGTCTTCCAGCGCCAGGGTACGGCGGGTGTTGCCCTTGCACAGCACGATCTGCGCGCCGAGGGCGATCAGCAGTGGCGGCGAATCACCGATGGGCGAGGCGTTGCCGATATTGCCGCCCAGGGTGCCCTGGTTGCGGATCTGCAACGAGGCGAAACGGTGGAGCAATTCGCCGAAATCCGGGTATTCGTGGTTGAGCGCGCTGTAGCAGTCGGACAGGGGAGTGGCAGCGCCGATTTCCAGGCGGTCGTCGAAGCTTTCGATGCGCTTCATCTCTTCGATATTGCCGACGTAGATCATCACCGGCAGCGTGCGGTGGAACTGGGTGACTTCCAGCGCCAGGTCGGTGCCGCCGGCCAGCAGCCGGGCTTGTGGGTAAGCGTCGTAAAGGTCCGCCAGGTCGGCGACGGTCAGCGGCACCAGGCAGCGTTTGTCGCCGCTGTTCAACTCGCCGGTTTGCGTCGGCGCGATGGCTTTCAGGCGGGCGATGGTGTCGGCCTGGCGACTGTCGAACTGGTCCTGGGGCTTATTGCAGCAGGCCTGTTCGGCGGCGGCGAGAATCGGGCGATAACCGGTGCAGCGACAGAGGTTGCCGGCCAGGGCTTCGTGGGCTTTCTGGCTGTCGGGTGCATCACTGTTCTTTTGCAGGGCGAACAGCGACATCACAAAGCCCGGGGTGCAGAAGCCGCATTGCGAGCCGTGGCACTCCACCATGGCCTGTTGCACGCTGTGGAGTTGGCCCTGGTGCTTGAGGTCTTCGACGCTGATCAGTTGTTTGCCGTGCAGGGACGAGACAAACGTCAGGCACGAATTGAGGCTGCGATAGCGAATCTGCTCGGCGCCCTGATCGTCGGTGTGCAACTCGCCGACTACCACGGTGCAGGCGCCACAGTCGCCGCTGGCGCAGCCTTCCTTGGTGCCGGATTTGCCCAGGTGCTCACGCAAATAGTTGAGCACGGTCAGGTTCGGGTCCAGGGCGTGCTCGCTACGGAGCTCCTGGTTTAGTAAAAACTGGATCACGGAAGGCCTCGCAGACTCATTATTGTTGTTAACCGCTTTGCGCCGAATCTAGTCATGTCTGACTTTTCGGTCAACGATTTTCTGACCGAAAGGTCAAGAAAATGCGATATCAACATCCTTAATTATGGTCCAGTTCTCTGGAAC
The DNA here is from genome assembly GCF_058780865.1 of Pseudomonas sp. GP01-A4. Classification (NCBI taxonomy): domain Bacteria; kingdom Pseudomonadati; phylum Pseudomonadota; class Gammaproteobacteria; order Pseudomonadales; family Pseudomonadaceae; genus Pseudomonas; species Pseudomonas sp. GP01-A4. The sequence continues at coordinate 91,337 of NZ_JBYSWF010000014.1, read as the reverse complement.
CGCCGTTTTTGGGGGCTTCTGGACTTTAATGGCTGCTTATTTCATGCCAAATTCCGCTCTGTGGGCCGTACGCCATCAACCGGCAAGTGCGCTACACTGCCGCGCTTGTACCGATAGAAGATTTTGAAGGGAAAACATGACGTTCAAGGCGCCGGATAGTCTTGCCGAGCAAATCGCTCACCACCTCGCCGAACGTATCATTCGCGGCGATCTCAAGCCTGGGGAGCGGATCCAGGAGCAGAAGGTCACACTGGCGCTGAATGTCAGTCGTGGTTCCGTGCGCGAAGCCTTGCTGATCCTCGAGCGCCGGCACCTGATTGCGATCCTGCCGCGCCGTGGCGCCCACGTCACCGAGCTGACGGCCCACAAGGTGCAAAGCCTGTGCACGCTGATGGGCGAGCTGTACATCCTGCTGGGCAATGCGGTCGCCGCCGGCTGGCAGACCCAGGCCGACATGGCGCCGTTCGTGCAAATCCAGCAGCGCCTGATCGCCAGCTTCGAACGCCAGGACATCCGCGCCTTCGTCGAAGAGAGCTTCAACGTGATGCGTGCCGCCTATCCGTTCGCCAACAACCCGTACCTGCAGGAAACCGTCGAGAACCTGCAGCCGGCGATGAACCGCGCCTATTACCTGGCGCTGGATCAGCGCAAGGCGTCCATGAGCGAGTACCTGGTGCTGTTCGAGCAATTGCTCGCCGCCGTGCTGGCCCGTGACCTGCCGCAGATTCGCCTGGTGCTCTCGGCCTACGGCGAGCGCAGTTGCTCGCTGGTCATTGCTGCGTTGGCGGAAGCCTAAGCGTGCGGCTCAAGTGCATCAAACTGGCGGGGTTCAAATCCTTCGTCGACCCGACCACGGTGAACTTCCCCAGTAACATGGCGGCAGTGGTCGGGCCCAATGGCTGCGGCAAGTCGAACATCATCGACGCCGTACGCTGGGTGATGGGCGAGAGCTCCGCAAAAAACCTGCGTGGCGAGTCGATGACCGACGTCATCTTCAACGGCTCCACCAGCCGCAAGCCGGTGAGCCAGGCCAGCATCGAACTGGTGTTCGACAATTCCGACGGCACCCTGGTGGGCGAGTACGCGGCCTATGCGGAAATCTCCATTCGCCGCAAAGTGACCCGCGACAGCCAGAATAGCTACTTCCTCAACGGCACCAAGTGTCGCCGCCGGGACATCACCGACATCTTCCTCGGTACCGGCCTGGGCCCGCGCAGCTATTCGATCATCGAACAGGGGATGATCTCCAAGCTGATCGAAGCCAAGCCCGAAGACCTGCGTAACTTTATCGAGGAAGCGGCCGGCATCTCCAAGTACAAGGAGCGCCGCCGCGAGACCGAAAACCGTATCCGCCGTACCCATGAAAACCTTGCCCGCCTGACTGACCTGCGTGAAGAGCTGGAGCGCCAGCTGGAGCGCCTGCACCGCCAGGCCCAGGCCGCCGAGAAGTATCAGGAATACAAGGGCGAGGAGCGTCAGCTCAAGGCGCAACTGTCGGCCCTGCGCTGGCAGGCGTTGAATGACCAGGTGGGCCAGCGCGAAGCAATCATCGGCACCCAGGAAATCAGCTTCGAAGCCCTGGTGGCCGAGCAGCGCAATGCCGACGCCAGCATCGAACGCCTGCGGGACGGTCACCATGATCTGTCCGAGCGCTTCAATCTGGTGCAGGGGCGCTTCTATTCGGTGGGCGGCGATATCGCCCGGGTCGAGCAGAGCATCCAGCACGGCCAGCAGCGTTTGCGCCAGTTGCAGGACGACTTGAAAGAAGCCGAGCGTGCGCGCCTGGAAACCGAATCGCACCTGGGCCACGACCGCACCTTGCTGCTGACCCTTGGGGAGGAGCTGGACATGCTCACTCCCGAGCAGGAAGTCACCAGCGCCGCTGCCGAGGAAGCCGCTGCGGCCCTGGAAGAATCCGAAACCACCATGCACGCCTGGCAGGAGCAGTGGGACACGTTCAACCTGCAATCTGCCGAGCCGCGCCGCCAGGCTGAGGTGCAGCAGTCACGCATCCAGCAACTGGAAACCAGCATGGAGCGCCTGGCCGAGCGTCAGCGGCGCCTGGTGGAAGAGCGCGTGCTGCTCGCTGCCGACCCGGAAGATGCAGCGATCCTCGAACTGAGCGAGAAACTCGCCGAAAGCGAAATGACGCTGGAAGAGCTGGAAGCCAGCGAAGAACAACAAGTGGAGCGCCTCGAGCAATTGCGTCAGCAACTGCAGCAGGCGACCCAGGCACAGCAGCAGGCCCAGGGCGATTTGCAGCGGCTCAACGGCCGGTTGGCTTCCCTGGAAGCCTTGCAGCAAGCGGCGCTTGACCCGGGCACCGGCACGGCTGAATGGCTGCGTGACCAACACCTGGCCGAGCGCCCGCGTCTGGCCGAAGGCCTGAAGGTTGAAGCCGGTTGGGAGCTGGCGGTGGAAACCGTGCTCGGCGCCGACCTGCAAGCGGTACTGGTGGATGATTTTGGCGGGTTTGACCTGGCGGGTTTTGCCCAGGGCGATCTGCGTTTGCTCAGCCCGGCGGCGGACGGCACTCGCGTGCCGGGCAGCCTGCTGGATAAAGTGGAGGCGGCGATTGACCTGTCGCCCTGGCTCGGCCAGGTCAAGCCGGTCGACAGCCTTGAGCAGGCCCTGGCCCAGCGCGGGCAGTTGGCCGCCGGGCAAAGCCTGATCAGCCGTGATGGCTTTTGGGTCGGCCGGCACTTTTTGCGGGTACGGCGTGCCAGCGAAGCGGAAAGCGGCGTATTGGCCCGTGGCCAGGAAATCGTCAACCTGACCGCCGAGCGCGAAGAGCGCGAAGCCACACTCGAGTCCCTGGAAAACCAGCTGCAAACCCTGCGCGCCACCCAGCGCCAGCAAGAGACCGGCCGCGAACACCTGCGCCGGCTGTTGCAGGACGAAGCGCGCCAGCAGGGCGAATTGAAAGCCCAGCTCTCGGCGAGCAAGGCCAAGGTCGAGCAACTGACCCTGCGCCGCACCCGGCTCGACGAAGAAGTGGCCGAGATGGGCGAGCAACGCGCCCTCGAACACGAACAAGTCGGCGAAGCACGCCTGCAATTGCAGGAAGCCCTCGACAGCATGGCCCTGGACACCGAGCAGCGCGAGTTGCTGCTGGCCCAGCGCGACAGCTTGCGCGAGCGCCTCGACCGGGTGCGCCAGGAAGCTCGCCAGCACAAGGATCACGCCCATCAATTGGCCGTGCGCCTCGGCTCCCTGCGGGCGCAGCACGACTCCACGCGCCAGGCCCTTGAGCGCCTGGAAATGCAGTCCGAACGCCTGACCGAAAAACGCGAGCAACTGAGCCTCAACCTGGAGGAGGGCGAGGCCCCGCTGGAAGAGCTGCGCCTGAAGCTTGAAGAGTTGCTCGACAAGCGCATGACCGTCGACGAAGAGCTCAAGACCGCCCAAATCGCCCTGGAAGACGCCGACCGCGAACTGCGCGACGCGGAAAAACGCCGGACCCAGGCCGAGCAACAGTCGCAACTGATCCGGGGCCAGCTCGAACAGCAGCGCATGGAATGGCAGGCCCTGACGGTGCGCCGCAAAACCCTGCAAGACCAGTTGCTGGAAGACGGCTACGACCTGCACGGCGTGCTCAATACCCTGACCGCCGAGGCCAACGAGAAAGAAGCCGAAGAAGAACTTGAGCGGATTGCCGCGCGCATTCAACGACTCGGCGCGATCAACCTCGCGGCCATCGACGAGTACCAGCAGCAGTCCGAGCGCAAACGTTATCTGGATGCGCAGAACGCCGATCTTGTCGAAGCGCTGGACACCCTGGAGAACGTGATCCGCAAGATCGACAAGGAAACCCGTAATCGCTTCAAAGATACCTTTGATCAGATTAATGGCGGTTTACAGGCGTTATTCCCGAAAGTTTTCGGTGGTGGCAGCGCTTACTTGGAACTGACGGGCGAAGATCTACTCGATACAGGGGTAACGATCATGGCGCGGCCTCCGGGCAAGAAGAACAGCACCATCCATTTGTTGTCTGGTGGCGAGAAGGCACTGACCGCATTGGCCCTGGTATTTGCGATCTTCAAGTTGAACCCGGCGCCGTTTTGCATGCTCGACGAAGTTGACGCCCCGCTGGATGACGCTAACGTTGGACGGTACGCCCGACTGGTTAAAGAAATGTCCCAGACGGTGCAGTTCATCTATATCACCCACAACAAGATCGCCATGGAAATGGCCGATCAATTGATGGGCGTGACGATGCACGAGCCGGGCTGTTCGCGATTGGTGGCGGTGGATGTCGAAGAGGCGATGGCGCTGGTGGAATCCTGAGCCGCAGGTCGAAGGAGGATTTTCAGCAGGACGTAAGGTGATTTACCGGTCTGGGAAAAGTGGCAAATGGACATATTTGTTCAAGGCATTTTGACAGACGGTGTAAAGTTATCTTTGGTCGTGCTAGTTTAATGTCAAATTTTCGTATGCGTGGGCAAAACGTCATTCAGAACATAGAGTTGGCGCCACGTTTTAAAGCGGTTTGCACGGTGCTAAACCCCTTATTTTTCAGCATTTTTTATTAGAGGCACGGGATTACATGGAAATCGGTCTGCGCGAGTGGCTGATCGTCATCGGCATTATTGTCATTGCCGGTATTCTTTTTGATGGCTGGCGCCGGATGCGTGGCGGCAAGGGCAAGTTGAAATTTCGCCTGGACCGCAACCTGTCCAATTTGCCGGACGACGACGGCAGCGCCGAGCTGCTGGGGCCACCGCGTGTCCTGGACAACCATAAAGAGCCGCACCTGGACGAGCACGACCTGCCGTCGATGAGCGCACCGGTGCGTGAAGCCCGTGAACCCAAGCGCGGCAAGCGCAGCGCGGCCAGCGAGCCATCCCAGGGCGACCTGAACCTGGACCTGGAAGAAGGCCCGAGCTTCAGCAGCCGTGATGACGACTTCCCGGATGAGTCCCCGGCCAAGAGCGCCCATAAAGAATCCGTCAAGGACCAGCCGGCTGCCGAAGAGGTGCTGGTGATCAGCGTGATCTGCCGTGACGCCGCCGGCTTCAAGGGCCCGGCCCTGCTGCAGAATATTCTGGAAAGCGGTCTGCGCTTTGGCGAGATGGATATTTTCCATCGCCACGAAAGCATGGCCGGCAACGGCGAAGTCCTGTTCTCCATGGCCAATGCGGTCAAGCCGGGCATCTTCGATCTGGACGACATCGACCATTTCAGCACTCCGGCGGTGAGCTTCTTCCTCGGCTTGCCAGGCCCGCGTCACCCGAAACAAGCGTTCGACGTGATGGTGGCGGCAGCTCGCAAGCTGTCCCAGGAACTCAACGGCGAACTCAAGGACGATCAACGCAGTGTCCTGACCGCCCAGACCATCGAGCATTACCGTCAGCGCATCGTCGAGTTCGAGCGTCGTGCCCTGACACAGAAGCGCTAAGGTCCAAGCTTAAGCGTTGCCTGTAGAATCCATGCACTAACATATTGAGCAGCTTCGGCTGCTCTTTTGCTTTATGAGAGAACACCCATGACCGCCGCCCACACCCGCATCCTCGAACTGCGCGCTGAACTGGATCAGCACAACTACCGTTACCACGTCCTCGACGAGCCGAGCATTCCGGACGCCGAGTACGACCGTTTGTTCCACGAGCTCAAGGCGCTTGAAGCCGAGCACCCGGAGCTGGTAACCCGTGATTCACCGACGCAGCGGGTCGGCAGTGCGGCATTGTCTGCGTTCACTCAGGTACGCCACGAAATCCCGATGCTCAGCCTCGGCAACGCCTTTGATGAAAGTACCATGCTGGAATTCGATCGCCGGGTCACTGAAGGCCTGGACCTGCCCGTGGGCGACCTGTTTGGCGGTGGCGCAGCGGTGGAGTACAGCTGCGAGCCGAAGCTCGATGGCCTGGCGGTCAGCCTGCTGTATCAGGACGGTGAGCTGGTGCGTGGCGCCACCCGTGGCGATGGCACCACTGGCGAAGACATCAGCGTCAACGTGCGTACCGTGCGCAACATTCCTTTGAAACTGCACGGCACCGGCTGGCCGGCGACCCTCGAAGTGCGCGGCGAAGTATTCATGTCCAAGGCCGGTTTCGAGCGGCTGAACGCCACCCAGCTGGAAGTTGGCGGCAAGACCTTCGCCAACCCGCGCAACGCGGCGGCGGGTAGCCTGCGTCAGCTGGACTCGAAGATCACCGCCAGCCGTCCGCTGGAATTCTGCTGCTATGGCGTGACCACGGATATCAGCGACACCCACATCGGCAACCTGCAACAGCTGAAGAAGTGGGGCATGCCCATCAGCCATGAGCTGAAGCTGGCCAAGGGGATTCAGGATTGCCTCGACTACTACCGCGATATCGGTGAGCGCCGCAACGCCTTGCCCTATGAAATCGACGGCGTGGTGTTCAAGGTCAACAGCATTGCCTACCAGCGGGAGCTGGGCTTCCGTGCCCGCGAGCCGCGCTGGGCAATTGCCCATAAATTCCCGGCCATGGAAGAGCTGACCGAGCTGCTTGACGTTGAATTCCAGGTCGGCCGCACCGGCGCTGTGACGCCCGTGGCACGCTTGAAGCCGGTCAAGGTCGCGGGTGTGACCGTTTCCAACGCCACCTTGCACAACATGGATGAAGTGGCACGCCTGGGCCTGATGATCGGCGACACGGTGATCATCCGCCGTGCCGGTGACGTAATCCCCCAGGTGGTGTCGGTTGTCACCGAGCGTCGCCCGGAAAACGCCCGCGCGGTGCAGATCCCCGAGAGCTGCCCGGTGTGCGGCTCCCACGTTGAGCGCACGCAACTGGTCAAGCGCAGCAAGGGCAAGGAAACCGTCAGTGAAGGCGCGGTGTACCGCTGCGTCGGGCGCCTGGCCTGTGGTGCGCAGCTCAAGCAGGCGATCATCCATTTCGTTTCGCGCCGGGCCATGGACATCGATGGCCTGGGCGACAAGACCATCGAGCAACTGGTGGACGAAAAACTCATCGGCTCGCCGGCGGATCTCTACAAGCTCAAGTACGAACAGATCATCGACCTGGAAGGTTTTGCCGACGTTTCCAGCAAGAAGCTGATTGCCTCTATTGAAAACAGCAAGACGCCAACCCTCGCACGGTTTATCTACGCTCTGGGCATTCCCGATGTGGGCGAGGAGACGGCCAAGGTGCTGGCGCGCTCGCTGGCATCCCTGGAGCGCGTGCAGCAGGCCTTGCCGGAAGTGCTGACGTACTTGCCGGACGTTGGCCTGGAAGTGGCCCACGAGATTCACAGCTTCTTTGAAGACAGCCATAACCAGGATGTGATTGGCGCCCTGATCTCGAAGGACGAGTGCGGCCTGGAGTTGCAGGAGCAGGGCGACCTGAGCGCCGAGTTTGCGGCCAGCACCACGTTGGGCGGCTTGCTCGACAAGCTGCACGTACCGTCCGTAGGGCCGGGCGCCGCGCAGAAGCTGGCGGACAAGTTTGGCTCCCTCGAAGGCGTGATCAAGGCCGACTGGCTCGACATGCGCCAGGCGTTGCCGGAGAAGCAGGCCAAGGCCGTCCGGGACTTTTTTGATATTGAAGAAAACGCCCGGCGTGCGCTGGCCATCGAGCAACAGCTCAAGGACTTCGGCATGCACTGGCAGAGTGAGAAGAAAGTCGTCGAAGGCTTGCCCGAGGCCGGTCACACATGGGTGCTCACCGGCTCCCTGGAACTGATGAGCCGCGATGTTGCCAAGGAAAAACTCGAAAGCCTGGGCGCCAAGGTGGCGGGCTCGGTGTCGGCGAAAACCCATTGCGTGGTCGCCGGGCCGGGCGCGGGTTCGAAGCTCGCCAAGGCCACTGAGCTGGGCTTGAAAGTGCTGGATGAAGAGGCGTTCGTGGCATTTTTGGCCAAGCACAACATCACAGTCTGATGATCGTTCCCACGCTCTGC